>CAYGKB010000029.1:0-14992 GCA_964350425.1 uncultured Chromatiaceae bacterium
AGGTAACGCTCGTCCACGGTGGTTGCCGCATAACTTGCGGTATTGCCGCCGCCTGAGGCGCCCATTGGTGCCAGCGGGCCGCCGCCACCGGTCGGCGGCGGCTGGTTGCCGCAGCGCCAGACGATTGAGCCCGCGTTGGTTTCATACGGTGTCAGGTAAAGCGTTTCGTTGGCAATCGACGCGTTGGCGTTGTTGCCGAAAGTGACTTCCAGACGGCCGTTGCTCACATTCACCGATTGCACGTAATTGCCCTGCGTATCGGTATCGTTGGCGCTCAGGCCGGCTGCCAGCCGATCCGCCGGCGCTTCGCCATTGTTCTGGAAGGCATCCACGATCGGCACCTTGGCATTGGCTGCCAGCAATATACCTTCGCTGACCTGGGCCCGGATGGTGTAGGTCTGATAGGCACCCATCGCCACCGAGGCAAGAATTCCGAGGATGGCCACCACGATCATCAGTTCGATCAGTGTGAAGCCGCCCTGGCTGTTAACTGAGTGTTTCTTCAATGCGCCCGACATTTTTGAAACTCCGTACAAGTGTGTCGTTATGTTCGGCTGACCCGGGGCGAAAAAAGAGGGGGCAAGCCCCCTCTTTTTTCGTATGCGTCAGACTTGCGTCTTATCCGCTAGCCCAGTCCTTACGGACGGCAGGCTGCAGGTACAAAACGCGGGTCCATGCCGGCACTGGGGGCAACATATGCAGAAGCGTTACCGCCGCCGGAAGTGCCCATCACAGCCAGACCAGTCGGGGCAGCGGCATAGCCACAGCGCCAGACCACCGAGCCGTCAGCCGTTTCGTAAGGCGTCAGCGAAATGGTTTCCTGGTCGATTTCCTGGTTGGCATCGTTACCAAAACGAATGGTGATGGTGCCGTTGGTGACGTTGACCTGGTCAACATACTTACCGGAAGTATCGCCAGCAGCTGCACTCATGCCGGCAGCCACACGCGTTGCAGGAGCTTCACCACGGTTCAGGAAGCTTTCGGCAACAGCAGCTTTGGCAGCAGCAGCCAGGGTCATGCCCTCAGAAACCTGAGCGCGGATGGTGTAGTCCTGGTAAGCCGGAATAGCGATGGCGGCCAGGATACCGATGATGGCAACAACGATCATCAATTCGATGAGCGTGAAACCTTTTTGCAATGTCTTCATGAGATATCTCCGTTCAACAACAATTGTTTGCAAAAACAAAAAAGCCAGAAGTAAGGCTGCGTAAGTAATTGCAAAGGCCGTGCCAAGTCGCGGCAAAGCACCAACGGAAACAATTTAAGCTTATGAAATATATGTATTTTTACTTGCTACAGCGAAATCGCTACGCATGTTGAGATTGCTGCGAGCGGGGCTGCCTGGTGACTTTTTGCGTCCCAATGTGACGTTCAGCGTCACATCAGGTTTACGTTTTCCGGTTTATGTGAAGTCGTTGCGGGCTGGTCAGTCTATTCCCAGTTTTTCGATCCGGTAGCGCAGGGCGCGCAGTGTCAGACCAAGTTTTTTCGCGGCGGCGGTTTTGTTGTAGCGAGTTTCTTCCAGCGCTTTCAGAATCGCCTCACGCTCAACATGCTGTAGCTGGTCACCCAGATCAGGAGCGCCATGGTCATTTTTTTCTTCGCTCTTTACCATGATGTCTGCGGCACGGATGACATTGTCGTCGCAAAGCGTAACGGCTCTCTCGAGAATATTTTCCAGTTCCCGCACATTCCCGGGAAAGCTGTAAGCCGCTAGTTTTGCTTTGGCGCTGTCATCGAGAGTCGGCACCGGCAACTGCATGTCGCGGGCCAGCCGCGCCAGAATCCTGTCGGCCAGCAGGAACACGTCATTACCGCGCTCATGCAGGGGCGGAACCTTAAGCTCAATAACATTGATGCGATAATAGAGGTCTTCGCGGAACTGCCCGCCGGCCACCAGTTCCTCCAGGTTTTTGTGGCTGGCGCTAAGTATGCGCACATCCACCGGGCTTTCCTCGGCAGCACCCACCGGCCGGACCTTTTTCTCCTGAATCACGCGTAGCAACTTAACCTGCATATGCAGGGGCAGGTCGGCAATTTCGTCAAGAAACAGCGTGCCGCCCGCGGCATTCTGAAACAGTCCGTGCTTGTCGCTCACCGCGCCGGTGAAAGCGCCCTTGACGTGGCCGAACAGCTCGCTTTCCATGAGTTCCGACGGGATTGCGCCACAGTTAACCGGTACAAAGGGCAGTTCTGCACGCGGGCCCTGCTCATGGATCATGCGTGCTACCAGTTCCTTGCCGGTGCCGGATTCGCCGCTGATAAAGACGGGCGCCTGACTGCGCGCTACTTTGGCGATCATGCGACGGACCTGGTCAATGGCGGGCGATTCGCCTACCAGCCCGGCAGTCTTCTTGCTGTCTGCCGCGCCGAGGCGCAGTGCGCTGTCTACCAGGTTGCGCAGATCCTGCAGATCCACCGGCTTGGAAATAAAATCAAATGCGCCGTACTTCAGCGCTTTTACCGCGGTCTCGACATTGCCATGCGCGGTTATCACCGCAACCGGTGTGCGCAGCGCCTGCTGCTGTATCCACTGTACCAGTTCCAGGCCATCGCCATCGGGCAGGCGCATATCGGTCAGGCAGATGTCGTAGTCATTGGCGCCAAGCTTGCTGCGGGCGTTACTTACATCGCCGCAGGTATCAGTACGGATATCCATGCGCTCCAGCGTAATAGCCAGCAATTCGCAGATATCCGGCTCGTCGTCAACAATGAGGGCAAGGGGTTTGTTCACGCTCTGTTGTCCCATCGGGATGCTGCACCAATTTCTGCATAGCCTGTCACGACCTGTTGTCCCATCGAGTTGGATCCGCAAATACAATCTGAAAGATACTGCCACCGCCGTCACGCGGTTTGTAGCGCAGATTGGCGCGATTGCGTTCGCAAAGTTCGCGGCACACATACAAGCCAAGGCCGGTGCCACCGGTACGGCCGGTAGCAAAGGGTTCGAAAACGGACTCCTGCATGTCGTCGGGAATGCCGGGGCCATGATCGGCGATCTCAAGATATGGCCGGCCGCTGCTGGCTAAGCGCCCGAAGCTGATTTCCACGGCAATGCCACCGGCCGCCTCACTGGCATATTTCATGGCATTTTCACAGAGATTCCATACCACCTGATGCAGGTGCCTGCGATCCATGCGCACTTCGGTATCCTCGCCGTTCGGCACACTGATTTGTCCTTCAAACAGCTCCAGCGTCGACTCGAACTCTTTGACAAAATCGATAATCCAGGGGCGCAACTGCATGACTTCCGGTTTCACCACATCTTTGCGCGACAATTGCAGAATATTTTCGATAATTTCACTGACCCGGCGGGAATTGGTCTGAATTATTTCGATAAAGCGCTGATCCTGTGCGCCGATATGCTCTGCTTCGCTCAACAACTGAGCTGCGTGACTCAGCGCACCGACCGGATTGCGAATCTCATGGGCGATACTGGCGCTCAGCCGGCCTAGTGCTGCCAGCTTCGATTGCTGCACTTTTTCGGCCAGCAGACTGGCATCCTCGAGAAAGACCAGCACCGCACCCTGGTTGCCGGCGTTACCTAGCGGCGCAAAATGCGCATTGATCACCGAGCTGCCGTCTTCGGCTACGAATTGCGGGATATCGCGGGCCAGATCAATCTCGTTGGCACGCCATTTTTTCAGCAGCGCCGAGACTTCCGATGACACCGTTTGCAGGCTGCTGCCGGATTTAAGTTTCGGCGTGGCAAGAATTTCAATAGCCGCCTGGTTGATCAGCCTGATCTGGTTGCGTTCATCAATCACAATAATTGCTTCACGCAGCGTCTGGATAATGTAGTCGTTCAGCTGGGCCAGATTCTCCAGGTCAATGCCGCGCTGGCGCGCCAGGGTTTCGGTTTCGCTGACCCGGCGCAACAGCGGTTGCAGCGCAACCATGATGGCCATCATGATGGCGCCGATCACGCCCGCCTGAACAAAGCTGGAGGCGGGTGACATCCCCTGGCTGTAGCTGACGGCCTGTTCCAGCAGTACGATGAGGGCGGCGATTGCCGCCGCAAAATAGCCACGTTCCTGTGGCAGGGTCATACCGGTGGCGGCAACGAAAACCACCAGTACCCCCTCAATTCCTGAGCCGACGCCGCCGCTGGCATGCACTATAAGGCCGATGCAGCTTATATCCAGGATGAGCTGCAGCCAGGCGATGCCCTGAGTTTCCCAGCTACGGCCGCGCAGCAAAAAACCTATCAACAGGGCGCCTAGGCCGTAGACTGCCACGCTGGCATTAAATAGTGTCGGGTAGCGCAGCCCCAGCACACCGGTGTCGGCTGGCAGCAGCGCCACCAGCACCAATGCGGCAGCCACCAGCAGGCGAAACCCGCCCACCAGCGTCAGTATGCGCCGGTTCAGGTCCGGTTCGCCGGTCACCGTATCGGTTTGCGGGGCTGAACTTTGGGTAGTGTCAACCAAGTTTTTGTGCGTCCACCAGCACATCGAGAGCCGCAGCCATTGTAGCAACCCGCGGCCGCCCGGGGATACGACCAGGTCACATGGGCCGCAGCGGCAAATTGTTGGCTGTGCGGGTTTAACTGAGGCTGTCTTTAACGGACAATAGCGCCCCTCGCGTTGGCGGCAAACTGCCCGTTCGCGGGCAGCAGACCCGAAAAACACCTCGATTCAGGATTTATTGCATGAATTTGCATGAGTTTCAGGCCAAAGGCCTGTTTGCGAAATACGGAATTCCAGTGACCGCCGGTGAAGTGGCGGATTCGCCCAAGACCGCGCGCGCGGCGGCCGGCTCGCTCGGCGGCGACCTCTGGGTCGTCAAGGCCCAGGTGCATGCCGGCGGGCGGGGCAAAGCGGGTGGCGTCAAGCTGGCCCGCAGCCCCGAGGAAGTCGAGCAGGCAGCGGCCGAATTACTGGGTCAGCGGCTGGTCACCAAACAGACCGGCGCAGAAGGCCTGCCGATTAACCAGGTTTTCGTGGAGGCCGGCAGCGTCATTGAACGCGAGCTGTACCTGAGCATGGTGGTTGATCGTGCCAGCGAACGTATCGCGTTTATGGCATCGGCGGCCGGCGGCATGGACATTGAAGAAGTTGCGGCGGAAACACCGGAAAAAATATTCACCGTCAGCATTAACCCGGGTGCCGGGCTGCAGCCCTATCAGGCGCGCAAGCTTGGCTTTGGTATGGAGCTCACCGCCCCGCAAATGAAGCAGTTCGGGCGTCTATGTGAGGGTTTGTACAAATTGTTTGTCGAGTGCGACCTGAGTCTGCTGGAGATCAACCCGTTGATCGTGAACGGCAATGGCGACCTGCTTGCGCTCGATGCCAAGATCAATATTGACGGCAATGCCTTGTATCGGCAGCCCGCGCTGGTGGCAATGCGCGACAAGTCACAGGAAGATGAAATGGAAGCGCAGGCTGCTGCCCATGATCTGAACTATGTGTCACTGGATGGCAATATTGCCTGCATGGTCAATGGTGCGGGACTGGCCATGGCAACCATGGACCTGATCAAACTGCACGGTGGCGAGCCGGCCAACTTCCTGGACGTGGGTGGCGGTGCCACACCGGAGCGGGTCGCCGAAGCGTTCAAGCTGATTCTCTCCAATGCATCGGTTGAGGCAATTCTGGTAAATATTTTCGGCGGTATCGTGCGCTGCGACCTGATTGCCGAGGGCATAGTGCAGGCGGTTCGCGAAGTGAACGTCAGCGTGCCGGTGGTGGCTCGCCTGGAAGGCACTAACGTCGACAAAGGCAAGGCCATACTTGCAGAGAGCGGCCTGGATATTCTGGCTGCGGATGATCTCACTGATGCGGCCGAAAAAGTCGTGGCTGCTGCCGCCGGCTGACCGGTACTCGATTGGTAACTAAGAAATGAGCATTCTCGTAAACAAAGACTCGCGAATTGTAGTGCAGGGCCTGACCGGCCGGCAGGGCACTTTCCATGCCGAACAGTGCATTGAATACGGCACCAATATTGTTGCCGGCGTGACTCCCGGCCGTGGCGGCGAAACCCATCTGAATCTGCCGGTATTTAATGCCACCCACGATGCCGTCAATCAGGAGGGCGCGGATGTCAGCATGATTTACGTGCCGGCCGCGTTTGCTGCTGACGCCATTCTTGAGGCCGCAGACGCGGGCATCAGGGTAATTGTCTGTATTACCGAAGGCATACCGGTGCAGGATATGGTGCGGGTTAAACAGGGTCTGCGTGATTACGACTGTCGTCTGATCGGTCCCAACTGTCCGGGCATCATCACGCCGGGCGAGGCCAAGATCGGCATTATGCCGGGCTTTATCCACAAACCGGGGCGGATTGGCGTGATCTCACGCTCCGGAACCCTGACTTACGAGGCGGTCTACCAGACAACCAACAACGGTCTCGGTCAGTCTACCTGTGTGGGCATCGGCGGTGATCCGGTGCGCGGCATGAATTTCATCGATTGCCTGGAACTGTTTGAACAGGATCCGGCAACCGAGGGAATTATCATGGTCGGCGAGATTGGCGGTACCGACGAAGAAAAAGCGGCTGCCTATATCAAGGAATGCGTAAGCAAACCCGTGGTCTCCTATATTGCAGGCGTAACCGCGCCGGCTGGCAAACGCATGGGACATGCCGGAGCGATTATTTCCGGTGGGGAAGGCACGGCCGACGCTAAATTTGCGGCCCTGGAGGCAGCCAATGTTCGCACGGTGCGCTCGCCCGCCGCACTGGGCAGCGCGATGCAGGAGCTGCTCGGCGGCTGACTGGTGTTGCCGCGGGCAATGCGGAACGGAACATGAGCGACACGCTGCGCATTTCGCTGGCTCAGATCAATCTGACGGTCGGTGACGTTGAAGGCAATACCGCCCTTATTGCGGCGGATATTCAGCGCGCCCGTGATGAGAGGCGCGCTGATCTGGTGGTGTTTCCCGAGTTGGCGTTGTGCGGTTACCCACCCGAAGATCTGCTGTTTCATTCCGGCCTGCAGCAGCGGGTCAGCGAGGCTTTGCGCCAACTTCAGCAGCAAACCATGGGTATCGCGGTGCTGGTCGGCTTTCCCGAGTTTGCCGACGAGCGTATCTACAATGCTGCGGCCTGGCTGCAGGACGGCGCGCTGCGCGGCGTGTACCGCAAGCACTGTTTGCCTAACTACGGCGTGTTCGATGAGGCGCGCTATTTCTCCCCGGGCGACGCACCGCTGGTTTGCGAGGTAGCGGGTGTACCGGTCGGCGTAACCATCTGTGAGGATAACTGGGAGAGTAGTGCGGCCGCTGCTGCTGCTGCGGGTGCCGGCGCCGCCCTGATCGTCTCTGTCAACGGCTCGCCGTTCGAACTCGGTAAGCAGCAGATGCGCGAGCAGCGGCTGGCGCAGCGCGCCAAAGAGCTGGGCCTGCCGTTTGTGTATCAGAATCTGGTTGGCGGCCAGGATGAACTGGTATTTGACGGCGGATCCTGCGTGGTCGCTGCCGACGGCACAATTCTGATGCGCTCGGAGCCGTTCGTGGCAGATCTGATTGACGTTAACTTTCAGCGCGCTGTCAGCGGCGAACTGCAACTGATCGGCGCGACGGTCAAGCCACTGCCGCAGGATGATGCACTCGTCTATCAGGCCATCGTCACCGGCGTGCGGGACTATGTAACCAAAAACGGTTTCGGCGGCATTGTGCTGGGCCTGTCCGGCGGTGTGGACTCTGCCTTGTGTCTTGCACTCGCGGTTGATGCGCTGGGCGCTGACGCCGTCCAGGCCGTCATGATGCCGTATCACTATACTTCGCAGATCAGTATTGAAGATGCCGCGGAGCAGGCGGAGATGCTCGGCGTCAGCTACCAGATGCTGCCGATTGCCGACATGGTTGCGGCGACCACCGCAACCCTGCAACCCATGCTGGCAGGTTTGCCGGAAGATGCGACCGAGGAAAACATTCAGGCCCGCTGTCGCGGCATGCTGTTGATGGCGATATCCAACAAAACCCAGCGGATTGTCCTGACAACCGGCAACAAGAGCGAGATGGCAGTCGGCTACGCGACACTTTATGGCGATATGGCCGGCGGGTTCGCGCCGATCAAGGATTGCACCAAAACACAGGTTTATCGGCTGGCGCGCTATCGTAATACCTTGTCGCCGGCCATTCCGGAACGGGTAATCGAGCGTGAGCCCAGCGCGGAACTGCGGCCCGACCAGAAAGACAGCGACTCACTGCCGCCCTATGATGTACTTGATCCGATTCTCGATGCGCTCATGATCGAGGATCTTTCGGTGGACGATATTGCCGCGCGGGGGTTTGATCGCGAAACCGTAGGCCGGATTCTGGATATGGTGCGGCGGAACGAATACAAGCGCCGTCAGTCGCCGCCGGGAGTGCGTATAAGTGGCCGCGCGTTTGGCCGGGACTGGCGCTATCCAATCACGTCAGGATACGGTCGTCGAAGTAAATAGCTTTTGCAGGAAAAAGCACGGCGTCAGGGTACGGTCGTCGCAGTAACCAAGCGCTACCAGAATATGTACCAGGGTTTTTCGTCAGCGGTTTTCACCGGTCGCAGGGGCTCGACATCCGGGTAGTTCGTGTTCAGAACGCGCTCCGCATCCTGTGCCAGATCGTACATTCCCAGTTTGCGGTAAGACTCCACCAGAATCTGCAGGGTTTGCGGGGTAGTGGGCGCCCCGTCATACACTTGCAGGGTGTAATTGGCCCTGTTCAGCGCCGCGGCGAAGGCACCGCGCTCCAGGTAGAAACGCGCCACGTGATTTTCATGCTCGGCAATGCGATTGCGCAGAAACAGCATGCGTTGGCGCGCATCCGGCGCGTAGACGCTGTCAGGAAAACGCCGCAACAATTCCGCGAAAGCCGAGTAGGAATCGCGCGCATCCTTGGGTGGGCGCTTACTGAGATCAACGCGAAACAGCTTGTGGAAGTAGCCTTTTTCGCCGGCAAACAGGGCCATGCCGCGCATATACAAGGTGTAGTCCACCCGGGGATGAGTGGGATTTTCGCGCTCAAACTGCTCGGCCGCATCGATCACCGACTCCGGTTCCTGATTGCGGTAGTGAGCGTAAATCAGATCAAGCTGGCCCTGCCGGGCCTGGTTGCTGAAAGGGAAGCGCGCTTCCAGATTCTCGTAGTAGCGAATGGCATTGTTGAAGTCGCCGTTTTCGAGCGCATTGCTGGCACGGTCGTACAGCATCTGGGCCCCGGATTCGACGGTCTCTTCAGGGTCTTTCTTGAACAGGCAGCCCTGCAGCATGAGTACAGCGGCGGCAAGCAGAGCCAGATGATGTAAGCGGCGCCAACTGGCATTGTGTTGTGGTGCGGACATATGATTCAGCAAGCTTCCCGTCGAGCGGAGCGCAAGTATAGCCCAACCCCCGGATTTGATGACCAGCCAGAATCTCAGTGCAGAAATTCCCGCCGATTGTGATGGCAAACGCTTTGATCAGGCGCTGGCGGAAATGTTCCCGGATTATTCGCGCGCCCGGCTGCAGGGCTGGATCCGCGATGGTCGCGCACTGCTGGACGACCAGCAGGTGCTGCCGCGCACACGCGTCCGGCCGGGGCAGCGGGCGGAATTGCGCCCGGAACTGGAAGCGCAGGTGGATGACGCGTCCGAGGCCATGGCGCTGGATATTCTCTATGAGGATGAACACCTGATCGTCATCAACAAGCCGGCCGGTCTGGTGGTGCATCCGGGCGCCGGCAATCCCGCGGGCACGCTGTTGAACGGTTTGCTGCATCACGCGCCGGAACTGGCGCGCCTGCCGCGAGCGGGTATTCTGCACCGACTCGACAAAGACACCAGCGGCGTCATGCTGGTTTGCCGTTCGGTAGCAGCGCAAACGCAATTGACCCGCGATCTTGAAAAGCGACTCATCGGTCGCGAATACCGCGCGGTTTGTCAGGATCGGCTCACCGCAGGCGGCACGGTGGATGCGCCCGTCGGCCGGCATCGCGTGCATCGCACGCGTATGGCCGTTACCAATGCCGGCAAACCGGCAGTGACGCACTATCGTGTGTTGCACCGATTCGCTGCCCACACCTTCCTGGCAGTGCGGCTGGAGACCGGTCGCACGCATCAGATACGTGTGCATATGGCGCATGCGAATCACCCGCTGATAGGCGACCCGGTTTACGGCGGCCGCCTGCGTCTACCCAAAGGCGCCGGCGCGGGCGTCCATGCGGCCTTGCAGGCCTTTCACCGGCAGGCTCTGCACGCCAGTGACATACGCTTCATGCACCCGGCCAGTGGCGCAGCGCAGGCTTTTCATGCACCTCTTCCGGCTGATTTGCTGGCATTGCTGCGGGCTCTGGCAGACAATCAACCGGTCGATTTCGATGCGTTGCAATGGCCATGAACGTTGCGCCCGAATTCATAGTTCCCGCCTGGCCGGCACCGGCAGGGGTGCAGGCGCTCGCTACCACCCGCGGCTCTGGAGTGGGCGGCTTTAATCTTGCCACGCACGTCGGCGATGACCCGGCCAGGGTGCGCGACAATCGCAGCGTTTTGCAGCGGCAGGCCGGCTTGCCTTCAGCGCCACGCTGGCTGACCCAGGTACACGGTCCGCTAACGGTGAATGCCGATGATGCCGATGAGGCAACTGAAGCCGATGCGGCATGGACGTGCACGCGCGGTGTCGTATGTGCGGTGCTTACAGCGGATTGTCTGCCGGTGCTGTTTTGCGACCGTAACGGTTTTGCGGTTGGCGCAGCGCACGCCGGCTGGCGCGGCCTGTGCTCGGGCATACTGGATCTGACAGTGCAGCGTTTCTTCGAGCTCGATGTTCCGCCCGATGACATTCTGGTCTGGCTGGGTCCCGCGATCGGACCGGCGGCCTACGAAGTGGATGAAAATGTCCGCGACGCATTTCTGGAACGCGATCCCGATTGTGCCGGCAGTTTCCTGCAAACCTCGGTCGGCCACTGGCAATTCGATCTCTACGAAGCTGCTCGCACAATACTCGCGGCGCAGGGCGTTACCAATGTCAGCGGCGGTGACTTCTGCACTTTTCGGGACAAGCGCTTCTATTCCTATCGGCGCGATCCCGAATGCGGGCGACAGGCCACGTTAATCTGGCTCAACGACTGCTGAAAGTTTTCCATGCTGCAGGGTGCTGAGCGGCGGGAGCCTTGCGACGCGACTCTGGGGTTCGGAGCGAGAAAGGTTGCCCGGCGCCCAGCGCCCTTATTGCGACTGTGTTTCAGGTACACTCCGTCCACCAGATTATCGAGGCCTGACAATGAAACCGACGCGCGCCTACACGAATGGAAACTTTGGCCAGATTCACTACTGCAGTCTGGGTGACGGCAAGCCATTGGTGCTAATGCATCAGTCGCCTACCTGCATGGTGCAATTCGCAAAGGTCTGGCACCTGCTCGCTGAGCGCGGCTATCAGGTGATAGGCATTGACCTGCCGGGCTTTGGCGGTTCGGACGGGCCGCAGGATGTGCCGGCCATTGCCGACTACGCGCATATTGTGCCGGCGGTGCTGGATGCGCTGGGTATCGACAAAGCCGCGATTCTCGGTCACCACACCGGGGCGATCGTTGCCACCGAAGCTGTGCTGCAATACCCGGAGCGTTTTACGCGTTTTATTCTTAACGGGCCGCTGCCGCTGACCGACGAAGAACGCGCATTTTTCAAGCAGAGTCTGGCGACAGAAAAAACCTGGGTGCCGGTTGAAGATGGCAGCCACCTGTCGGCGCAGTGGCAGTTTCGTATTGCAGCGCAGCCCGGCTGGACGGATCTGGAGGCCATTCACCGCAATGTGGTGGCTGGTGCTGCCGCCTGGCCGAACGCGTGGTTCGCGCACGACGCCGTAATGTCATATGACCACGGTGCGGCGATGCAGAAGCTGCAGCTGCCCTGTCTGGTATTCAGCAACACGGGCGATGCTATTCACGACATCGCCAAACGCACCATGGAGCAGCGCCCTGATTTCGACTACGCGGAAATCGAAGGCGGCACCTTTGACATCATTGACGAGCAGCCCGAGGCCTGGGTCGAAGCGGTTGTCGGCTGGCTGGATCAGCAGGCTGCCTGAGTTACCAGGTCCGTTATGCCTAAGTGATGTAAATCAACGTTTTGCGTTGACTAGGATCAACGCCCGAACGCTAGCGCTGCCGCCATATTCTGGCTATAGTGCCTGTCCGTTTTCGAAATCCTGACACTACTACAAGAGGGAAGCATGCCAAATCCCATCCCGCACAAGATCCCGGCCGCAACCAAAGACTGGGTCAAAAAAGAAATCAAAAACATGCGTGAACTGCACAAGAAGATCGCCAAAGAAATGAATGTCGATCTCGCGCCGCAGCGAGCCATCTGGTACGAAGAGTTTTTTGAACGCATTCAGCGTCCGGGACGAGGTTTCAATGTTCACTTCGAAACCCGCCGGGTGATCCCCGACGAGGAAATGCCGAAAAAGCCGCCGCGTCGTAAAGACAAGGTTGTCTGGTAGTTCCCGGGTGCATAGCAACCCAGGTCACAAGAACAAGATTCTTTCAGGAGTAAATCATGGCACGTAAACATATCGAGCCATTTGTGGATCGCGACGTCCCTTTTAAGAAAATGACGTTGCCCGGTTTTAAGAAGGGCATGCACTACAAGATGCTGAGTATCGATGAAGATACCGGCGCTTGTACCATGACCGTAAAATTCGATTCAGGTTATCGGCTTCCGCCGAGTATGAGTTACACCGAATGGGAAATGCAGATTCTGTCCGGTTCTATCAAGTATGGCGATGACGTTCATACTGCCGGCTACTACTTCCGTGTGCCCGCCGGCGTGCATATGCCGGAAATGCATGTGCCGCGCGGAGCCACCGCACTGCTGATGTTCAACTTTGCTGAGCCCAGTATGGTCGAGTCAGATGAAGATCATGAATTGGCCTTCCGTGACCAACTGACCATTGTCGATTCTTACGACGGCATACAATGGATGGGCAGCACCGGCGGCATGATTTATCCGGCAGTGGCTCCCGGCTGTCTGCTGAAGGTTCTCAAGTACGATCCGCTGACTGAAGCAATTACTTTTCTCTACTCAATGACGGCGCGCTTCTGGCAGGACAACATTTCCTATCACGACTGCGCTGAGGAGGGGTACCACATCTGGGGAAGTTCCCACATGATGCAGTTTGGTGACCTGCCTACCGGCGGTTACTTCTGGCGCCCTGAATACATTAACCATGGCGCCTTTTCGAGTGAACTGGGCATCCTCGGCTTCGGCCGCACTGATAGTAAGCTGCACAATTACTTCCACTTTAACCCGTGGACGACCCCGGAAGAGAACCGGGATCGCGCAGCTGCTCAGCTGGCGCGCACCCGGCCGGGGCTGTTTGAATGGACGATCTCAGAAGACGGGCACAATCACCCGCATGATTTTGAGCATCCTAACTGGAAGGAAGATTCCGAGTACCTTTAGCAGGTATTCAGAGGCGTATTGCCCAACCCCGCCCGAGAGGGCGGGGTTTTCTGTTTTTGAGGTATAGACAATGGCCGGTCCTCTTGCAGGTGTAAAAATCCTCGAATTGACAGCAGTGGTGCTGGGTCCCTGGGCTTGCCAGATACTGGCGGACATGGGTGCCGAGGTGATCAAGGTGGAGCCGCCCTATGGTGATAGCAACCGCAGCCTTGGCGCATCCCGTAATCCCGGAATGGCGGCCCTGTATCTGACGTGCAATCGCAACAAACGCAGCCTGGTGCTGGATCTGAAAAAACCCGGGGCTCGCGAGGCTGTGCTGAAAATCGCGGAGAATGTTGATGTGGTAATCCACAACAACCGCCCGCAGGTCATGACCAAGCTGGGCCTGGAATACAAGGACTTTAAAGCGGCCAACGACAAAATCATATATTGCGGTACCTACGGTTATGGCAAGAAGGGGCAATACGGCAAAAAGGGTGCACTGGATGATTCCATACAGGCCATCAGCGGTATTGCCTGGCTGACCAATATGGTTCTCGGTGAGCCGCGCTACCTGCCTACCGTGGTGTGTGACAAGACCACCGCGCTCAATGTTGTTTACGCAGTAACCGCAGCGCTTTATGCGCGCGAAAAGTCCGGTGCAGGTCAGGAAATTGAAGTGCCCATGTTCGAAAGCATGGTTTACTACAACATGGCCGAGCATTTGTGGGGGCAGACATTCGAGCCTGCAATCGGCACCGCCGGTTACAAGCGTCTGATGAGTTATCACCGCAAGCCATACAAAACCAAAGACGGTTACATCGCTATCCTGCCTTATCTGGATGCGCACTGGGAAAAGTTCTGCAAACTTTCAGGCCGCGAGGATCTGCTGGAAGACGAGCGTTTTGCAACACTTGCTGATCGTGTTGCAAATATTGACGACACCTATGAAGAAACTGCCCGGACCATGGTCAACCGCACGACGCAGGAGTGGCTGGATATGTTCGGCCAGACCAGCGTGCCGACCAACGCGGTCAACACGCTCGACGGAATCCTGGACGACGAACACCTTAAGGCAGTCGGGTTCTGGCAGGAGCTCGACCATCCCACCGAAGGTAAGTTGCGCATGACAAAGTTCCCGGTCAACTTTTCAGCGACACCTGCGGAGAACCGCCGCCATCAGCCTCGGCTTGGCGAGCACAGCACGGAAATTCTGCTTGAGGCGGGCCTGTCCCAGGAGCAGATAGACGCTATGCTCGCGGACGGCGCGACCAGGCAGGTCTGACTAATTATCCGGTAGTCCGTATACCCGGATTACGTTGTCGCGCATCAGTTTGCGGCGAGCTTCCGGTTTAAGTCCGAGGTTGTCAATATCCTCGACTGTGCGCTTAAAAGGCAGCACCGGAAAGTCGGTGCCGAAAATGACTTTGTCCTGACCGAATGAGTTGATGTAGTGCGTAAATTCTTTTGGCCAGTATTTGGGTCGATGTGCGTCACAGCCGATATAGACGTTCTTGTGTTTCCATGCCATGGCTATCATTTCTTCCACCCACGGAATACCGACGTGAATGCCGATTAGTTTTAGCTCGGGGAAATCACAGGCTATCTGATCCAGCGTGATTGGTTTGGCGGGGCTGATGCAGGGATAGTCCGG
>CAYGKB010000030.1:0-846 GCA_964350425.1 uncultured Chromatiaceae bacterium
TCGTCTTTATCATGCTGATCTTTTTTATCGTGACCGCGACCTTTGTCAAGGAGATTGCGCTGGACGCAAACAAGCCGCCGGATGTTGATGTGGTTTCCGATGATTCCAAGTCAATTACCATCGTGATCTGTGCCAACAACGACATTCAGCTGGACCGGCTGCGTATCGACAAGCGTGCCATATCCGCGCAGATCGTGCGGCGCAAAGCCGAAAACCCCAAAGCCAGTATTGCTGTGCTGGCGCATTCCAAGTCCAACGCCGATACGCTGGTCAGCGTGGTCAACTCAATCAAGGAAGCAGGGTTTGAAGACTCTGTGCCGATCAACCAGTCCGACGCAGCCTGCAACTAGCCGTCAGTTCTTTTCATGTCGCCGACCGACTATTTTGCCGGCGCCGCTTTCGGTGGGCCGGCATGGTTGCGTTGGGTAATGCTCGCCGTGGTGCTGCTGGGCTTAGTACTGGGCGCGCTGTTTTTTGCCGGCCGTGCCGGGCATGACCCCGGCATATACAGTCCGCGGCTGGCCTGGATCCGCGCCTGGATCTATTACTGTTTTGTCATTCTGTTCAGCTGGGTCAGCGGCGCGCTCGGCTATGTGCTGAGTAATCCGCTGGTGCCACCGGGACGCAGCGCGGACATGCTGTGGGTGGTGCTGGTGAGTTTATGCTGGCTGGTCGCGGTATGGGGTTATGGCTACTGGTGGCCGCGCGGCACGCTCACCCATGGTCGCCGGTTGTATTTGCTGCCGGCGCTGCTGCATGGCGTGATGTGGGGTGTCTGTGCCGGACTGTTATACCTGTCGCTGTATGCCATGCTGGAGCAGTTCGCCTTTCCCGGTATCGTCAATG
>CAYGKB010000030.1:856-14852 GCA_964350425.1 uncultured Chromatiaceae bacterium
AGGTCGGCTGGTGGGATATTTTCGTGTCGCCGCCGCACAATCTGCGTGCCACCAACAACGGCAAAGTAGCACTGGCACATCAGCCCTTTTTGATTGTTACTCTGACCCTATTTATTGTTTATGGCGACGCCGGTATGTATGTGTTGCTGACTGTTTTTGCGATGGCCTGCTCGGCCGTTGCGATGCGCTTTCCGGCGCCATGGGCGGATTACAGTCCGGCCGTGTCCCGCGCCACCGCCATGGGCGAATAATTCGTGTCGCTGCTGACCGCAGACTGGCTTAGCCTGCTGCTGGCCGTGGCTGCAATTGCCGCAGGTTCGGTGGTGCAGCGCATCAGCGGCGTGGGCGGCGGATTTATCGCGGTGCCGGTGGTCGCCATGATTGATGTCGGCTTCGTGCCCGGTCCGCTGGTGCTGGCTTCCATTATGTTGTCGTCGCTGATGGCTTGGCGCGAGTGGTCGCACGTGGACTGGCGCAACATACCAGCCATCATGACCGGTTTTGTGCCGGGGTCGGCGGCGGGTGCCTGGTTGCTAACGACCGTAGCGCCGGGTGAACTGGGACTGGTATTTGGCGGCGTGATTCTGTTTGCGGTGTTGATTACCGTCAGTGGCCTGCATCCGCGGCTTAACCCCGTAACCGGTGCGACAGCAGGCCTGGTCGCCGGCATCATGGGCACCAGCACCGCGATCGGCGCACCGCCGCTGGCGATTCTGTATCACCGTCAGTCCGGCCCGATGCTGCGCGCCACGCTCGCAGTGATCTATACCATCTGTTCGCTGCTGATTGTGCTGATGCTGCTGCTATTCGGGCGTTTCGGCAGCGAGGATTTGCTTGCCGGTATGCTGCTGGTGCCCGGTTTTGTGCTCGGCTTCTGGCTGGGTGGTCCGCTGGTACGGCGGCTGGACGGCCGTGGTCTCAGCAACGTGGTGCTGCTGGTATCGGCGGCAGCGGCCGTGGCACTCATAATCAAGAGTCTTTAAGATAAAAACGAGTCCGAGCCACAATACAAACGGGGGGTTGAGATGGCACATCCGGACGAAGTGCTGGAATTCTGGTTTGCGGACGCGCTGACATCACCGGCAGCGGCCGAAGCGCGCGGCTCTTTCTGGTTCGGCAGTGATCCGGCCACCGACAGTCTGATCTGGGAACTGTATGCCGACACAGTCAGCGATGCCGCCGCCGGGCATTATGATGACTGGCTGCAAACCGCGCGTGGCAGACTGGCGTTGATCATTGTGCTGGATCAGTTTCCGCGCAACATCTATCGCGGTACCGCGGAAGTCTATCGCTACGATCCGATGGTTATTACCCTGGCACAGGCTGGTGTGGCGCTGGGTCAACTGGCCGGCCTGACAGTCCCCGAGCAGGCTTTTTTTCTGATGCCTTATCAGCATAGCGAAGACCTGGAAGTGCAGCGCGCCGGCGTGGCTATGATGCAGGCCATGGTCAGCGAGGCAGCGCCCGAATGGCAGGACTGCGCCCGTGACTTCGCCAATTTTGCGGTTCGTCACTTCGATATTGTCGAGAGCTACGGCCGCTTTCCTCATCGCAATAAAGTGCTTGGCCGCAACTCCACCGAGGCTGAAACCCGCTTTCTGCGCGAAGGCGGTGAAACTTTCGGTCAGGCGGGCTGAAACCCTTACTATTGCTTATCTGTGGCCGGTTCGGTGGCGGCGCTGCTTTCTGGTAGGATGAGCGCCCCCTGATCTCAGGAGACGCTTCGTTGCGTTCGATCTTAAGAGCAAAAATTCACAAAGCCACCATAACCCAGGCCGACCCGGATTATATTGGCAGCATCACCATCGACAAGGCATTGCTCGACAGGGTGGACCTGTGGGCCAACGAAAAAGTGCTGGTGGCCAGCAACACCTCCGGGTCCCGGCTGGAAACCTACGTGCTCGAAGGTGAAAGCGGCTCGGGAAAGATCTGCATGAACGGCCCGGCGGCGCACATGATTGCAGCCGGTGAGGAAGTCGTGATCATGGCGTTTGAATACACTGACAAGCCGATTATTCCTAAAGTTATTCTGGTGGATGACAACAACAGTTTCGTACGTTATCTGGCGGAAGAAGAAGATCAGAAGCTGTAGTCATCATGAGTAGCGGCATCACCCAATTTCTCGAAGCAAAGCAGATGGAGCTGCGCGACTTTGGCCTTATTTTCGCGCGCCTGATTGCCGGCCTGGCCGTGGACCCGCATGGCTACTTCGAAAAAAAAATACACCGCGCGCATTGAAAATGCGCACACTGATCAGGAAATCAACGGTGTGCTGGCACAACTGGTCCAGTGGGCGGCCAGCTCTTCGGTGACTGATGTTGAGCGCGCCCGGCTGGACAAACAGCTTGGCGAACAGGGTTTCCCCTGTATCAACGACTTGCGCGGTCTGCTGCTGCCCTGAAGCATCGTCTGGCATGGCCGCAGGGTCTTGCGTCGCCGCGCGCGGTGCTTAGACT
Organism: uncultured Chromatiaceae bacterium; assembly: GCA_964350425.1. GTDB lineage: Bacteria > Pseudomonadota > Gammaproteobacteria > Steroidobacterales. The sequence continues at coordinate 3,313 of CAYGKB010000030.1, forward strand.
GGGTGCATGGCCACTCTAATTCGCTACACCCTCATTGCCCTGGGCGCGTTACTGGCGCTGCTGCTGATTGCTGCTGTCGCCATTTTGTTGCTGGTAGACCCGGAAGATTACCGCGACGAAATTGTCGCGGCGCTGAGCAAAGAAACCGGTCGCGCTATCAGTCTTGAAGGCGAACTTGGCCTGAGTGTGCTGCCCTGCTGCAGCCTGCAGCTTGGTCCGCTGGCAGTCGGTAATCCGCGGGGCTGGCCGGACGCCGAGTTTCTGCGTGCCGAAAACGTGGCGCTTAGCGTGCAGCTCTGGCCGCTGCTTACTCGCGGTGAGTTACAGGTCGGTCAGGTCAGTCTGGACGGACTGCAACTGAATCTGATCAGCCGGCGGGATGGCAGCGTCAACTGGGAGTTTGCCGGTGCGAGTGACGCCGACACGGTGGAGACAGACGGCCCCGGTGACGCGCCGCCGGCGCTGGCGGTGGAGGGCATCCGCGTCAGCGACGCCAGGCTGAGCTATGTTGATGAGCAGACCAATGACCGCATTGAACTGCAGGATTTGCAGTTTGCGACCGGTGCGATTACGCCGGACCGGCCGGCCGATATCAGCCTGTCGCTGCTTGCCGTGGGCCTGCTGCCGGACCAGCCGGTGCAACTGCGACTCAATGGTGAGGCGGTGCTGGGCGCGGACGGCAAGCGGGTCGAGCTGAATAACCTCAATGTTCGTCTGGACGACACCACCATTAAGGGGCAGCTGCGGCTCACCGATCCGGACGCCGCCGCGGTGGAATTTGCGCTCGCTGTTGATCGATTCGATGCCGACCGCTATCTCGGCGATGACGCGGCAACCGACACGCAGGATGCGGCCGGCGGAAATATCAATGCGACGCCTGTTGATATTCCGGTACAGACGCTCCGGGATTTGCGTCTGAACGGCAGCCTCAGTATTGCCGAACTGGTTTTTTCCGGCGCGCAGTTGCGTGACGTTGCTGTCACCGTGGCTGCTGCTGACGGCTTGCTGCGTCTGCATCCTTTGACTGCGTCGCTTTATGACGGCAGCTATGCCGGTGACGTGCGGCTGGATGTGCGCGGCGCGCGGCCGAAGCTGGCGGTGAACGAGCAACTCAAAGGCATTACCCTGGCTGCCTTGCTGACCGATACGCGCGGCGCGGCCAATCTGTCCGGCAGCGGCAATATTGCTATCAAGGCAAGCGCCAGCGGCACTACCGTTGGCGAACTGCTGGAGCGTCTCAGTGGTGATGCCAGCTTTGAGCTGAGCGAGGGCTTATATAAGGGTATCGACCTCTGGTACGAGATACGCAAGGCCCGCGCCCTGCTGAAAAAGACCGCAGCGCCTGATAAACCCGCCACATTGCAGACTGAACTGAGCGAATTTTCCGGCACCCTGCAGTTTGCGGGAGGGCAGGTGCAGAACCGTGATTTCAAGGCCGCGGTGCCGTTCATGCGGCTGACCGGCAGCGGTAGCTATAACCTGCTCAACGAGGCAATGGATTACACGCTGCAGGCGCGGGTGGTGGAAACGCCCACTTTTGCTGATGCGCAGAATCAAACCGAGGAACTCGACAAGCTGCAAGGCCTGACGCTGCCGGTGCGGGTGACGGGCACCGCGAGTAACCCGAAAGTAAAAATCGAGCTTGGCGATATGGTCAAGGATGCAGCCAAGGACGCTGCCAGGGATGCCGTGAAAGACAAAGTGCGCGATCGGCTGCAGAAAAAATTCAACCTGTTCAATTGAGCGCCGTGCCGAACGATATTGCCACGCCGTTGCTGGACTGGTGGGATATGCATGGCCGCAAGGACCTGCCCTGGCAGCAGGCGCCGAATGCCTACCGCATCTGGGTATCGGAAATCATGCTGCAGCAGACCCAGGTGGCGACCGTGGAGCGCTATTTTGATCGCTTCGTGAGCGCTTTTCCGGACGTGGCGGCGCTGGCTGCTGCCGACGAGGATGCGGTATTGCATCTCTGGTCGGGCCTGGGCTACTACAGCCGCGCGCGTAACCTGCACAAGGCGGCGCGCATCGTGGTGGCAGAATTCGACGGTCAACTGCCGCAAAACCGCACTGATCTGGAAGCCCTGCCGGGTATTGGCCGTTCCACCGCCGGCGCGATCCTGGCGCTGTCAGTCGGGCAGCGTCAGCCCATCCTCGATGGCAATGCCAAACGCGTGCTGGCCCGATACTTTGCGGTGGATGGCTGGAGCGGCTCCAGCGCCAACCTGAAACGTCTGTGGGCGCTGGCCGAGGTATGCACACCGCGGCAGCGGGTGGCCAACTACACCCAGGCGATCATGGATCTGGGCGCTACGGTGTGCCGGCGCGGCCGGCCTGACTGCGACGCGTGTCCGCTGTGCCACGGTTGCGAGGCACTGGCGCAACAGCGTGTCACGGAGATTCCGGCGCCGAAACCCAAAGCCAGAAACCGGCCGCGGAAATCGGCGGTGGTGCTGATGCTGCGGCAGGGTGACAGCGTGTTGCTGGAAAAACGCCCCGCCGCAGGTATCTGGGGTGGCCTGTGGAGTTTTCCCGAATTTGCTGATGCCGGCGCGGCGGAGTCGTGGTGTGCAGCGCGGCTGGGTTTTATGCCGGCCAGCCGGCGCGAGTGGCCGGTGGTGGATCACAGCTTCAGCCATTTCGATTTCGCCATGCGGCCACTTGAAGTGGCCATGGACAAGGGACACGGCGCGGTTATGGAAGGCGAGCAATGGCTCTGGTATAACACGCGCTCCCCGCAGCAGGCGGGCCTGGCAGCGCCGGTGGCGCGCCTGCTGGCGCAACTACAGGATTCACAGGCATAGAGCATGAGCCGAACCGTACAATGCGTGCTGTTGCACGAAGAAAAACCCGGGCTCGCCCGCCCGCCTTATCCCGGCGAGCTGGGCCGGCGGATTTTCGAGCAGGTATCGCAGGAGGCCTGGCAGCAATGGCTGGGCCACCAGACCATGCTTATTAATGAGTATCGGCTGGTGCCGATCGAGCCAAAGGACCGGGCTTTTCTCGAGCAGGAAATGGAGAAGTACTTTTTTGGCGGCGGATCCGAGCGCCCGCAGGAGTTTGTGCCCGAATAGCGCCTTGACTCACTGACACCACGTGGGTCTAATACCTGCCGCCGGCGCATCGCCGGCTGCGCAGGTCACAAGCTGGCCAGGTAGCTCAGTTGGTAGAGCAGCGGACTGAAAATCCGCGTGTCGGTGGTTCGATTCCGCCCCTGGCCACCATTCTAGTCTTTCAGGTACAGGTAGCGACTCAGGGTCGGGCCTGCCGTCGTGTCTACCCAGCCTTTTACGCGCGGCGATATCAGCTTCCGGCCAACGTAATTTGTAATCGGAATGACAGCGTATTCCGACATCAGCTCGCGCTCTGCGTTCTGCAGCATTATCTGCCTCTCGGCCGGGTCGGTGATGTAGTTTGACTGGCGCAACATTTCATCAAAGTCCTGATTAACCATCCCCGGCCAGTTGTTCGGATTGTCTGCTGTATAGACCTGCAGCATCGAATAGGCGTCGTTGAAGGGCGCAATATAAAACCAGCGAGTCACCGTGAAATCCTGCGTCCTGACATTGCGAAACAAGCGGGGAAATTCCACGTTGATCAGTTCAGTGCGTACGCCAATGGCCTGCCACATTGCCGCGATAGCGACCATGATTTTGCGGTTTTCTTCGTTCGTGTCATACGTCAGCTCAAGTCGCTGCGACTTGTCGTAGCCAGCTTCTTGCAGCAGTTTGCGCGCCAGTTCCTGCCGCTCGGCCATGCTCATCCTGGCTTCTTCCATTTCGATGCCGGGGTAGTTTTTTATCCCCTCACCCACCATGCTCCAGGCGGGCGATACGCCGGTCTTGAGAAGCCTGTTGGCGATGGCATCCCGGTCGATTGCCAGATAAAGGGCCTTACGGACCCGCACGTCGTCGAGTGGCGGTCTGCGCATGTTAGGCGTAAGAAAGTAAGTGCCGGGTATGGGCGTAATAAAAAGTGACTCAGGCAGGTTTTCGCGTATCCAGTTAATCTCGCTGGGCGGGAAGCTTTGGATGATATCCAGTTCACCCGCACGGAACCGCTTAAGTGAAGTTCCGAGGTCCTGCGTCGGATGCCAGTTAACTACATCTGCTTTTACGCTGTCCGCGTCATAAAAATACGGGTTCTTCTTTAGCCCTATATAGGATTGCGGCACACGTTCGGCCAGGTAGAACGGACCGTTAGTAACCATTACGCCCGGTTTGGTCCAGCCGCTACCGTGCTCTTCTATTACGTGGCGAGGCACCGGTGCTGACTGCAGATTGCCGAGCAATTCCAGCAGGTAGGGTGTCGGTTCGTTGAGTTCGAATACGACTGTGCGTTCATCCGGCGCACTGACGCCCAGCGATTCCGGCGGCAGTTTTCCTTCCATGATGGCACGCGTATTTTTTATGGGGAAATAAGTACCAACCAGTCGCGAGGCCGTTTTGGGATCCACTATTCGTCTATAGGAATAAACAAAATCTTCGGCAGTCAGCGGATGTCCATCTGACCAGCGCAGATTGGGGCGTAACCTAAAAGTGTAGGTTTTGCCGTCTTCGCTGATTTCCCAGCTTTCGGCAACGCCGGGTTCCGGCAGTGAATCCGGCCCCTTCGCGAGCAGGCCCGTAACCATATCGCTGATAATCGGCGAAGCCGAGGTACCGGCCGCCACATTGGGATCAAGCGAAGGCGGTTCGGCGTTCGTTCCACGTTCTATGACCATCGGCTCGCCAGCGGGCTGCGCAATGGCTGTACTTGTGGTCATGACAAGCAGGCCGGTCAGACAGCAGGCCGAAAATTTGCCAATGCTGTGAACTGTTGAAGAGACGATACGTGAAACCTGGTTTTGCATGGGGCACCTATATTTTTATTGCCTGCGAATGCTTGGATAGCGAGAAGCAGAAACTGTTGCAACAATACCCATAGAGACTCGTCAGGCAACCACCAGATGGGCCAGCCTCCATTTTCAACTCAGCGTGCCGGGCTGGTCAGTCGCCCAGCAGGCGCCAGTGATGACAGGCTAGTGTGTGGTCGAGGCTAACGGCTTCGGGTTGTGGCACCGAGCTGACGCAGGCCGGCGTCGCGTGCTGGCAACGGGTGCGAAATACGCAACCGGATGGAGGACTAAGCGGCGACGGAATCTCGCCTTCGAGCGTCACGAGGCTGTCGGCTATGCGCCGGCTCGGTTCTGCTTTGGGCACAGCGCCGATAAGCGCACGGCTGTAGGGATGCCGCGGGTTGCTGAACAACTCATCACGCGGCGACAGCTCCATCAGATTGCCGAGATACATAACCAGGATTCGCTGCGCCATATAGCGGACAACTGACAGATCATGGCTGATAAACAGCAGTGATACGCCTGTCTCGCGCTGGAGATCCCGCAGCAGATTGCAGATTTGCGCCTGGATAGACACATCCAGGGCGCTGACCGCCTCGTCGCAAACTATCAATTGCGGCTCAACGATCATGGCACGCGCAATGCTGATTCGCTGACACTGCCCGCCACTAAATTCGTTCGGATAGCGATTTTGCATATCGGCGCGCAATCCCACCCGCTCCAGCATTGCGACCATGGCAGTGTTCCGCTGGTCCGCGGACATCCGGGGGTTATGCACACGCAGCGGTTCGGCAACGATATCGCCCACCGTCATGCGCGGATTGAGCGATGACAGGGGATCCTGAAAGACGATCTGCATCTCTCGACGCAGTGCGCGTATTTCCCGGGCGCTCATTTTAGTGACATCCTGCCCACGCCACAGCACCTGACCCTCCGAGGACGGCACAAGGTTCAGGATGGCTTTGCCCAGAGAAGATTTGCCACAGCCGGTTTCGCCGACAATCCCAAGTGTCTCGCCGGTATTGAGTTCGAAGCTGATATTCGACACCGCGCGTAGTCTTTTTTGCCCGCGACCGAGAAATCCGCCGTCCCCGACCGCATAGTCAACATTCAAACCTGCAACTTTTAGCAGTGCATCTGTCATGGCTGCGTATCACTCATCGGGAAGTGGCAGGCTACCGATTGTCCGGCGCTTGTCGCCTGCAGCACTGGCATTTCATTCCGGCAGCGTTCTGCTGCACGCTCGCAACGCTCGGCAAATGCACAACCCGCCGGCAATTGGCTGATGTCCGGCGGCTGCCCCGGAATTGCCGGCAGGTCTACATCGGGATCAATGCTAAGGCTCGGCATGGAGCGCAGCAGCCCCGCCGTATAAGGATGCTGCGGGCGGTTGAATATTTCGCTGGTTGTTCCCAGTTCAACAGGCCGTCCGCCGTACATGATCAGGATTCGGTCACATAGTCCCGCCACCACCGCCAGATCATGGGTGATCATTACTACGGATGTTTTCGTGTTGCGCTTGAGCCCGTCGAGCAGGCGCAGGATCTGCGCCTGCACCGTGACATCAAGTGCCGTCGTCGGCTCGTCGGCAATCAACACGTCGGGCCGGCAAATCATAGCCAGCGCGATCATGACTCTTTGACGCATGCCTCCGGACAACTCGAAAGGATAGGCATTCAGGCGCTGTTCGGGATCGGGAATATTGACGATCTCAAGCATTTCAAGTGCCCGCGCACGCGCGTCCTGAGCGTTCATGCCAAGATGGCGCTCGGCACTCTCACTGAGCTGTCGCCCGATTCGCATCGTTGGCGTCAGCCCCGATAGGGCGTCCTGAAAAACCATCGCAATACGATTACCGCGCAGCTTGTCGAGCTCGTGCCGGGGCGCATTGAGGATTTCCTGGCCGCGGTACTGCACGGACCCGGTCGCCCGGCCATTCTGGGCAAGCAAGCCCAGCGCGGCAAGAAAAGTCTGGCTCTTCCCGGAACCCGATTCGCCGACAATGCCAAGGCACTCTTCTGCGTTCAGGTCGAACGTCAAATTGCTCACTGCCGCGAGCTGTTGATCGCCGACCGAAAAAGCAACGCTAAGGTCACGACATTTGAGAACCGCTTCTGCCATCTCCAGCGTAACCCGCCCTTAACGGTTCTGCGGGTCAAGCGCATCGCGCAGACCGTCGCCAATAAAATTGAAACAAAACATAGTCAAAGCCAGGAATGTTGCCGGAAAGAAAATCAACCATGGCGCCGAATTGAGCTGGCCTGCTCCCTGCGAAATCAGCAGGCCCCAGCTGGTCAGCGGTTCCTGCACGCCGAGCCCGATAAAGCTGAGATAACTCTCAATAACGATATTCGTCGGAATCAGCAATGTTACGTACACGACAACGGGCCCCAGTACATTCGGAATAATGTAGCGGCGGATAATTGCGGGGCGAGTCAAGCCGATAGCCACAGCGCTCTCGACATATTCCTTGCTTTTTACCGACAAAGTTTGCCCGCGCACAATACGCGACATCGTGAGCCATTCGACAGCTCCGATTGCAAGGAAAACCAGGAAGATGTTCCTGCCGAACACGGTGACCAGAATGATGATAAAAAACAACAGTGGCAGCGAATACAGGATGTCAACGAAACGCATCATGAAGCTGTCCGTGCGACCGCCCACGAACCCCGCAACCGCGCCATAAATGACACCGATACACAAAGCGACGAAGGTCGTCATCACACCGATGGTCAGTGAAATACGGCCACCGTAGAACACTCTGACAAAAAGATCGCGGCCGTTGGCATCGGTGCCAAACCAGTGAAAATTATCCCATGCCGGCGGACTGGAAATGAGCTCCCAGTTGGCGTCCTCGATACCATGCGGCCAGAAGATCGGCACGAATATGGCTGTCGCAGCGATACCGATAAGCACAAAAATGCTGGCCATGGCCGCGCGATTCCTGCGGAAACGCCTGAACGCCTGTTGCCATAGTGACTGCGACACGTGACCGCGTGCCGCGGCGGCGATACCCGGAGCGCTGGTTATATTGCTCATCGATAACCCTTGCGAACCCGCGGATCCATCGCTGCGTAGGCCAGGTCGGACAGAAGGTTTAGTGTGATGATCAATGCGCCGTAAATAATGACCACCCCCATTACCAGCGGGTAGTCTCGATTAAGAGCCCCCTGAATGAAGTAACGTCCTACACCGGGGAGATTGAAAATCAATTCGATGACAATTGAGCCCGTCATGATTCCTGCCAGAGCGGGCCCCAGATAACCGACCAGCGGAATGGCCGCAGTCTGCATGACGTGATTAAGGATTACGCGGGATTCTCTGAGTCCTTTGGCTCTGGCTGTACGCACAAAGTTCGACTGCAAAACCTCCAGCATGCCGCCGCGCATCAGACGGGCAATAATCGCGATCTGCGGCAATGCCAGCGCGAAGACAGGCAGTACCATGTTTTGCAGCGCTCCGTCGTTCCAGCCGGCTACAGGCAACAGTTGCAGGTAAAGACCAAAAAACAAAACCAATATTGGTGCTGTGACGAAACTTGGAATAGCGATGCCGGTCATGGCCAGCGCCATGATGATGTGGTCAATGATTCCGTTCTGGCGCAATGCCGCGACAATGCCGCAGAGACCCCCCAATACCAGCGCGACGATCATTGCGATCGCACCCAGTTTGGCGCTTATGGGTAAACCAATAGCGATAAGTTCGTTGACGCCGAAATCCTTGTAAATCAGCGAAGGTCCGAAATCGCCGCGCAGGGCATTCGTCAGGTCTATCCAGTATTGCTCCAGCAGTGGTTTGTCGAGGTCGTAAGCAGCGCGAATGTTTTCAAGCACAATCGGCTCCAGGTTGGCCTCTGCGTCAAACGGCCCGCCAGGCGCAGCCCGCATCAGAAAGAATGACGCGGTCGCGATAATGAACAGGGTGGGCACGGCGATGGCCAGCCGCCTGAGGGTAAACATCAACATCGAAAACTACTGCGCTCTTAACTATTTGCCCGCGTCTCTAATCGTATTATTGTAGAGCAGTTTTGGAGCTGACGAGCCTGATCTTATGACCGGCGCGAATTCGCGTGAACTGCAGCTGCTGGTCGAACTGGAGCAGGAAATTGTTTCTGCCACCAGGGGCTTGAGAATTCTGGCAGCGCTGGCCTGGCCGCGCACCACCCTTGACCGTTTTCTGGCGAGTTGGCGAGCCGGTAAGCCGCGGCTGCCCGAAATGTCGGTGCAACTGCCGCCTGATCTGGCGGCCATGGCAGAAGTCATGCAGCACGTGATGCAGCGCACGCCGCGCGAGCATCCGGTCGGCGAGCTGCTGTGGCGCACTGCCTGGAGCTACCTGACCGCCGGGCGCATGCTGCTGGCGGCGGGCACGCCGGAATTTACCCGCCACTCGGTGGAGCTCTACGGTCGTCCCGACCGGCAACGGCCGACCCAGGACTGGAGCGATCTGGATGCGGCCGAGTACCTGTTGCGGAAAACCGCCGATCTGCTGGCGTCGTCGGCGATGCCCGGACCGGATCAGGAACTTTCGGCCGAGCAGCTTGCTGCTGCCTTGCGTGCCCGCATTGACAAGGTGTTTCACGAAGACCCGATCGAAGTGGTAACCGCACCCGATCTTGCGGCACGCGCCGCGGCGTCCAATGAACGGGTGCGGCTGCGGGCGGGTGCAAAGTTTTCCATGCTGGATCTGGACCAGCTGTTCGAGCACGAAGTCATGGTGCATGCCGCAACCATGGCGAATGGTCGCCGGCAGCCGTACTTCGATGTGCTCGGACTGGCCGCGCCGCGCACCACGCGCCATCAGGAAGGACTGGCGACCTTTGCCGAAATAGTTACCGGCGCGATGGACCTGGTGCGCCTGCGGCGCGTTGCGCTGCGGGTGCGTGGTGTCAGCATGGCACTGGACGGAGCCGACTTTATAGAAGTGTTCCGGATGTTCCTCGATGAGGGGCAGAGCGAGGAAGAAAGTGTGCAGTCCGCGATGCGGGTGTTTCGCGGCGGCGATCCGCGCGGCGGGGTGGTGTTTACCAAGGACGGCGCTTACATCGGCGGCCTGTTCGAAGTGCACACTTTTCTGCGCGTGGCTGTGCGCGATGGCCGGCCGGAATTAATCCCCAACCTGTTTGCCGGCCGGATGACTCTCAGGGATGTCACTGTGCTGGAGCCGGTGTTTCGCCAGGGTCTGTTTCTCGGGCCGCACTATCTGCCGGGCTGGGCTGCCGACCTTAGCCGCCTGACAGCCATGCTGAGTTTCTCGGCTTTTACGAGTATGGTTGACCTGCGCAGTGTGCATCTCGACCTGTTCAGTGATCTGGAGGACGCCGTCATAGACGGCAGTATTGCCGGGTCTGCCTAAGCCCTGGGGATAGCTCCCGGGCACCGGTTTCCCATGGTGAAAAATTGCTTGACAGCCCCCGGTAGTGGGTGCCCAATTCGCGAATTTTTCAGGCTCCTTTTAGCGGAGATATCGTGATGTCTGAGCCCGCCAATCCTGCCCGCCCTGCGCGTAACCGCAAAGGCAATCACGCAGTTTTGCGTTCGTCCATAGGCCCGGTTGAAGACCTTGAGAGCTATGTCAAGGCTGACTGGTGGCGCGATATATTCAATGCGAACTATCTGCGCACCGACGGTGATGTTGTTGAGGACCCGGAAATTACCGAGTCTGAGATCGATGCCTTTCTGGCCATGGTTGATGTCGACACGGACGCTGTCATTCTTGATCTATGCTGCGGTCAGGGCCGCCATTTGCTGGAACTGGCGCGGCGTGGTTTCAAAAACCTGCATGGCGTGGATCGCTCGCACTACCTGATATCGCGTGGCCGCCGGATTGCCAAGCGGGACGGCTACAGTGTTTCTTTTCGCGAAGGCGACGCGCGCAAACTGCGTTTCCCGGACAGTTTTTTTGATTTTGTTTATCTCGGCGGTAACAGTTTCGGTTACTTCGAAAGCCTGGAGGATGATGTTGCCGTGCTGTCGGAGCTGTGCCGCATTCTGAAGCCGGACGGACAGCTGCTGATTGACTTTACTGACGGAGATTTCCTGCGCAGCAGTTTTCAGCCGCGCAGCTGGGAATGGATCGACAAGAACTACTTTGTATGTCGTGAGCGGTCGCTTTCCAAAGACGAACAGCGCCTGATTTCCCGCGAAGTTATCACTCACGTGAAGAAAGGCGTGATTGCGGATCAGTTTTATGCGGAACGTCTTTACGATGCCGAGCAGCTTGGCAGGCTGATAGAGCGCTGCGGTTTTGCCGTGGCGCGCACCGAGCCCATGTCCACGGTCTCCAAGCGCAATCAGGATCTTGGCATGATGGCGCAGCGCATTTTAATCACGGCCCGCTCTACCAAGCAGGACGCGGGAAAGGCATCCCGGCCGACACCGACACGGCGGGTGGTGGTGCTGCTGGGCGACCATCGTCGCGCTGACAGCGTGAAGCCCGACAATCGGTTTGACGAAGATGATTTTCACACCATAGACAAGCTGAAACAGGCGCTGGCCAGTCTGCCCGGCTATGAATTCAGCTATCTGGACGATCATGACCGGCTGTTTGACACGCTGCGGGAAAAACGTGCGGACATTGATTTTGTGTTTAACCTCTGCGACGAAGGCTTCAACAATGAGGCCCTGAAGGAACTGCATGTCCCGGCGTTGCTGGAAATGCTGGGCATGGATTACACCGGCGGTGACCCGCAGTGTCTGGCGTA
>CAYGKB010000031.1:0-14152 GCA_964350425.1 uncultured Chromatiaceae bacterium
GGCGTCTCGCGGTGGTAACGGCGGATCTGGTCCACGCCCAGCGCGATTGCTTCGTCCTTGTTGGCGTTCTTGCACTCGATCACCAGCACCGGGATGCCGTTGATCAGAAAAACAACATCCTCGCGCGTGCCGTAATGGCCGTTATGAAAGGCCCACTCCTCGGTGACCTCGTACACGTTACGCGCCGGATCGTCGTAATCGATCAGGATCAGGTCGCGCTCGCGCTTCTCGTCATTATCGAAAAACTTACCCCGGTTGCGCAGGTGCTCGACAAATTCGCGGTTGCCGTAGATGTCGGTGTGGAGATGACGGAATGCACCGAGCAAGGCACCCTCGGCGTCGGCATAGCGGGGGTTGAATTCGCGTACCTTGGCATCGAGCAGGTCATCGAAGTACAGCGAGCGGTCCTTGGCGCGGTCGGCGGGCGGAACGACCGGATCAAACCCGCGGCGCCGCTCGGCTTCTTCTCTATAAACAACAGACCACCCGACCTCCTGCGCATAGGCGAGGATGCGGGCCTGGACGGTTTTGTGTTCTCCGGGGGTGGGCATTGACTATTATTTCGCCGCTTGGACTGACTGCTTTCGCCAACTCGCTACCGCTTCAGCAAGCTTCGCCACCTGCTTGTCTTCGCCCCACTTATCCCAAAAAGGAACAGTTCCGCTGTTTGGTTTATTCGACGGCTGTTGAATACGGACCCGCGTTGGCAGCAAGCTGGCATCTCCAACGACCAGTGCTTCTCCTGTGTCAAGGACAGGCAGGAGGTCACTAAATCCACCAAGACTATCCGGCAATAAGCGCCGGACAACATTTTGGTCATCGCCGTTAGTAAGTCGCATCGCGACCAGGTTGTTACACTGACTCAAAACTGTCCGATTCACTTCGGACGGACGTTGGCTAATTACCACAAGACCAACTCCATATTTGCGTCCTTCCTTGGCAATCCGCTCGAACGCGTCCACTGCGAAGGCCTCCCCGCTGCCGGATGATTGGCGCTCGGGTATGTATAAATGTGCCTCATCGCAAAACAACGCGATTGGGTGTCGGTTCTGCGTCGGGGTCCATTGCTGAATCGAAAAGACCAGCTTCGCAACTAAGCTGATAATGAGCGGGAGCATGTCGGAGGGAACCTCCGAGAAATCCACGACTTTCACACCTCCCTTCGCGTCCGACTGGTCTTTGGTGCCGGCTACCAACGCCGCAACAAGCTTATCCAGCCAATCGAACTCCATCGTCTCTTTCGGAGCTTGAAACAAAAAGCCAAGTCGACGATCCGTTTGCTTGTTCTTTAGTCGCTCAATAAGGCGACTCAGCTTCCCGTGATACGGCCCCTGCTTCTCGCTTCGAGCACCGGGAATCATCTCACTATCGAGTTCTTCAAGGCGTGCGATGACGTCAGCTATCGAAAACGGAATCGGACTGTCGATCGTAAAGTTATCGAGGACTTCGTTGTGCTTACCTTTAGTCAGATAGTCACGCTTTGCTTCGATAATTGTCCGCGACATGAGCATCGCTTGGTTCGGTGCGTTCTGATCACTGCGATCGACGAACATCGAGACCATCGCCTCGTAGGCGAGCAACCAATACGGGAGGTAAACAACACCGTCCTTTAAAGCGTTCTTGGCATCGAGGTCTTTTGGGCCAGCGATTCGAAGATGCCGAATGCCGTTCGCTTTCAAAGGGCGATATTCGCCATGAATATCGAAAACGATACCGTTGGCATTGGGCAATCCGGCCATGCACTCAAGCACGCGGGCAGTAGTCCAAGATTTTCCCGAGCCGGTGCTACCCACGATAATGGCGTGGCGTTGGAAGAACTTGTTGCCGTTGAGGAATGCCTCCGCCTTATCATCCAGAGTGTAGTGGCCAAGCGATAACCTCTCCCCGTCGGATGCTATATTGGCAATCACTCGCATGAAGTTCGTTAGTGATTCTCCTTCGACCGCAAAGCAATTGGCGTCAATTTCTGGAACCGTCTCCAAAGTCCGAAGGAAAACATTGGATTCGGTACCCAGCTTGTCGACCATCGTGCCGATTAGTGTGATTCTTACCAAATTGAGTTCTGTGGACATCTTGAGGTCGTCCTCATCGCCTTCCACATCGCCAATCTCCTTCGCTTCAACAGCGTTGCGGGTGATTTTCTGAATAATGCCAATCAGATGCTGGCCTGGACGACTGCTTTGGAGGACGGCCAGTCGGTTGACCTGCAGTTTCCGGAGGCGATCAACATCAGCCACATGGACAATGACGATCGCCGTGTCCACCGATTTCACCCTGCCAAGTGCGTCCGTATCGTTGTATTTGAAGATGCTCATGAGATTACCAATTTTAGAAATTCGCCCAATTGCCATGCCGGAGACCCTGCGATTTCCTCACCTGCAGGAAATTCCGCGCTGTATATGCGGCAACCAGAAGGCGCCTCCTCAACTGCCAAATACTTCCCGCATTTGCCGCTTCTCAAGAACGCCATTGCTGTCGCAGAAATTGCCTTGGTCAGGAGAACAAGCGGGACATCTTTGCCGCGACACCTTTCTACGAGGGTTGTTTGAAGGTGCGTGTCGTTAAATCCATATCCAATGCAAAGATATGCATCCGCGTTTTGAAGAGCCCTGTCGGCTTCAGATTTAATGGAATGGAAGGGCTCATCGTGAGTAAGCCGATATTTCTCAATTCCTGGAGTGACAATTACTGGCAAAACATTTGTGGGTCGTGAGACCGAAACCGGTAGTCCAAACACAACGCCGTCGCTGTCGCGAAACCAGTCAAACGAACCATGCACTTTCCACACATTTACCGTTCGGGATGGTGTGCTTCCAACGTGGACACGAGGCTTTCCGTTTATGGCTCGCGCCCTGATGTGTCCGTAGTTGAACCCCGTGTAATGGACCAATTTCCCGGAGTCCGCCGCGTATTCGGCTATTCGATCGTAGTTCGGAGTGACGACGTGAATATCGTTCCGCGTGCTATTGAATAGATGGAGAAAGAGCTTGGTGAGCGGGAACAGATCATGATCAACAATCGCCTTTTCAAATACCTGATGATCAAAAGGCGCAAGGTAGTCCCAAGTGGATTCGACAACGAGAGCGGTCAGAGGGTCCGGCAGGCGAACTTCGTCGAGAGCTGTTTCAAGGTCAGTGGTGGCCAGCTTCGACTGAAACTCGGCCCATTTGGCGGCTTCTTCCGGTTTAGCAGTGCCCGGACAAGCGACTTTCTCCAAGTGGGCCTTCAGCTGCGGCATGCCCGGTATCCCATATGCCGCAGATGCGCCGCTCCCGAGAATGATCACCGGCGATCTACTGACGCACTCTTGGGCGAGTTCGAGCAGTGATTCCTTTGGGGCTGCGCTCATGCGGTGATCTCAAGTTCGTGAACGCGGGTCTTCGCGGTCATCAGTTCGTGAAGGAGGGTGCGGAAGAGGTCGTGCAATCTTTGCTGGTTTGAGACCGCGACTTGCGCTTTTCGATCAATCAGTCCGAGGGCGTTTGCGATTTCCTGTTGTTCGAGCGGCGTAGGGACAGCTACCGGCATAGTCTTGAATGAGTTCCTGTCGAGAGTGGGAACCGACGCCCCAGTTTTAAAACGCGCAAGGTTAATGTGCTCAAGGTAGTAGCCGACGTATCGAGGGATATTCCCGTGATACTCGCGCACGTAGAGTGTCGTGTTGTGGGCCCAAAAATCCGCGTCGTAAAAAGTAACCTTCCCAACCGAGCCGCTCCTACCGACGGTGACGCCTGGCCCAGTGCAGGTTGCTTCGCTGTGAAAGCCAATTACTCCGTTGGAACCAGCCACGGGGATTTGACCGTCGCAAAATTGGGCTTTGGTAAGGTCTTTTCCCCGCTGAAGGGTTGAGAACTTTTCAAACTCTACCACCTGCCAACTCTCGGGCACGGGGCCGATTTCGGTTTGTTTTTGAGGTTCGTTGCGGAGGCCTTCGGTGAAGAGCTTGTGCATGAGAGCCTTTTTCAGCTCGGTGGTGGTCTGGATGATTCGCTCCTGCGCTTCGATCGCTCGCTGCACTGTTGAGAGGACGTGGGCGATTTTCTTTTGTTCGGCGAGTGGGGGATAGGCGATTTTCTGATTTCGCACAATTTGTTGACTGATATTTGGCTGGGCGCCGCCATACCTGTGACTTAGCAAGTCTCTCCGCAAAAAAATTAGATGATAGCGAAGATAACTGGCATCAAGTTTCGACCCCGGTGTGATTCCGCAGACAGCCTGATTTGTAGAGGCGTCGGTTCGGAGAATAGAAGTCTTTCCTACGGTCGCGCCATATAACGCAATGAGAACAGTCCCCGCTGGAAAAAGTTTTGCGGACGAGTTCTTTAGACCGGCTTCGGTAATGTGTTCTTCGGTTTCGGATATATAGTCGTCTTTCAATTCACCTGATTTTACCCATGGTATTGACCCGCCATAGTAGTCTTTCCGCTTTCGACTAGGCGTTCCTCCGCTCGTGGTTGTCGCTAACTCACCAAGAGGTCGCGACCGCCAGTTGTTAGCTGCCTCACTCATACCCCAATCTTCCCCAAAATCTCCCTCAGCGCCTTGTCCGTCTCCCGCGCCTCTTCTTCAAGTTCATTGAGCTCCGCGACAATCTCCGCCAACGGCCGGTAGGTCTCAGCATCGGAGGTGTGGATGTAGCGGCTGGGCGAGATGTTGTAATCGTTCTTCTTGACTTCGGCGTGATCGACGATGCGGCTGAGCTTGTCCTCTTCTTTCCAGCCGATCAGCGTGTCGGCGATGCGCCGAATGCCCTCCTCCGGGATGAAGTTTTTCGGGTCACCCTTCTCGAAGATCGGGCTGGCGTTGACGAGGAATATTTTTCCCTGCCGGGCCTTGGGCTTCGCCTTGTTCAGGAACAGCACGATGCCCGGGGCGGTGGTGTTGTAGAACAGGTTTTCGGGCAGGTAGAGCACGCTCTCGATGAGGTCGTGGTCCACGAACCACTGGCGGACGGCCTTTTCCTTGTTGGTGCCGGCGTTGCCGGAGCCGCGGGAGGCGGCGCCGGTGTCCAGCACGACAGCGGCGCGGCCTTTGTCGTTCAGGCTCGCGTGCATATGCTGCACCCAGCCCCAGTCGGCGGAGGATTTGCCGGGGAAGCCGGCGCCGGTGGGAAAGCGGTCGAGTTCGTCGGCGTCATAGTCAGCCTCAGTAAACCAGTCCTGATTCCACATGGGGTTGGCGACGACGCGGTCGAAGGTGCGGAGTCTGCCGCTTTTTTCAGCGCGGAATTTCGGGTTCTTGAAGGTGTCGCCGATCTCGATCTGGCCTTCCATGTCATGGATGATCATGTTCATGTTGGCCATGGCCCAGGTCTCGGGCACGTATTCCTGGCCGTAGAGCCTGAGCGGGATCACTTTCTCCTTTTTCTTGCCTTTCGCCCTCGCCTCCATGCCGAGCTCGCATTTGATGAGCAGGCCGCCCGAGCCGCAGCACGGGTCGTAGACCTCCATGCCGGGTTCCGGCGCCAACACGCGCGCCATGATCTCGCCAATCTGGCCGGGCGTGTAGAACTCGCCGGCGCTCTGCCCGCCGCCCTCGGCGAACTTGCGGATCAGGTATTCGTAGCTCTTGCCGATGATGTCGGCCTCGACGTCAGCGAGCCCGAGGCGCTTGGTGCTGATGGCTTCGATCAGGTTGGACAGGCGGTCGTCGGCCAGATCGCGCTGGCCGTGGGTGGTGGCGTTGAAGTCGACGCGGTCGATGATGCCCTGCAGAAGCGGGTTTTCCTTGGCAATCGCCCGCATGTGGGTGGTGACGCCCTCGCCGATCTGGTCGGAAAGCTTGCGGATGACGGACCAGACGGGCTGCTCCGGGTCGTCCGGCAGCAGGGGCAGGTAAAAGCGCACCAGCTTGTGGTCGGCCTTGACGAGCTGGAAGGCCTTCTTGCGCGAGCCGACCTTCTCGGCAATGCGGTTCACCTCGTCGTCGAACACGTCGCAGAGGCGCTTGGTGAAAATCAGCGGGAGGATATAGTCCTTGTACTTGGGCGCATCCTTGGCGCCGCGGATGGAGCAGGCGGCATCCCAGATCCACGATTCGAGGGATTTGTCTTTCGGCTCAGCGGCCTTGGCTTTTGCTCGCTTGCGGGTCTTGGCCATCAGTATCTATGTTCCTTGCGCGGAAACTCACGAATCGCGCCGGGCTTGGAGATGTCATGAGAACCGTAATCACAGACAAACCAGCCGGCAGCTTCGAGCAGCCGATCGATTTCCTCGCGGGCTTTGTCTTCCGGTCCGGCGGGACTCATTATTATTCTGCCTCCCCTGCAGCAGGGCCATTTTAGCGGAATGTTGCAGCAGCGCTAGCCAACATGAACGCTTCGCCCTTCCAGATGCCACGCCAGCCTGACCATCGCCTCGGTATCCAGCCTGCAGTAACGCAACAGCGCCTGCCGCAGCACATCTGCACGATCTGGCGCCGTTGCAGGATTGATCATCTCCAGAAATTTTATTTCCGCATCGGTACCGACTTTAACTTCGTCCAGGTCGGCGTAGCTCAAATCCGGCGCAATGGTCGGCAGCACTGCCTTGATTGACCAGGAGCCGTGCATGTCGGGGTGGTAGTAGTTGCGTTTGGTTACCGGATGCAAATCGAACAGGCGGTCGCAAACGGCCTGCAACGGCGCTTCCAGATCGGGAAACAACTCGATCAGCGCATTCAGCACCGAACGCTCGTAGCCGGTGTACATATAGATAGGGCCATGGTCGCCGAGCGCCTCGATCAGCGCCTCGGCACACGGCCGCATCGGCGCACCGTTGCCGTCCGCCAGAAACTCGGTGTGCTCAAGCGTGCCGTCCTCGTGTTCAACGTGGCAGGACCACTGAAACGCCTGGGCGCTGTAAGGCCGGGTACCCGCAAACACCGGCACCGCCGGCGCCAGCGTCTCAAAATCAAAGTAATACCGTGGCCAGCCCAGCGCGCCAAGCTCAGCGGCTGCCGCCGGATCAAGTTCCGGCTCACCTGCAACCGCGACACGCCGGCACCACTCGGCCGTGTCGCTCAACTGCCCTGCCGGAATATCGCGAATGTCACGATACCCCTCTGCTTGCAGCCGGGCATGCAGCGTCTGACCGCCCGGCAGCCACGACACCGGCATCTCCGCCGGTGGGCCGAATTCCTGCCGCCGACAATATTGCACAAATGCGCAGTCAAATGGATGGCTGCAATGCTTGCCCATCCGGATCTCGGGCTCCGGTCCGTCCAGTAGAGCTCGCAGTTCGGCGGCGAGCTGCGGCACGGTCGGCTGAAGTCGCTTCGCTTCGGCCGTGACATCGGCAAAGTTGAGCAAACCGTCGTAATTGCCATCCCCCGCATAGACGAACTGATTGTTGATGTGCGCCAGTTCGACCCGCTCCACCTGACAATCAAGTTGCTCCAGCACAAACAGCTGAATGGCACAGTCCTGCAGATGGTAATCCTTGACCTGGGTGGATGATTTCACCTCGATGAGGCGGACCCGGTCGTTGGCATCGCGAATGAAAATATCGGCCCGAATCAGCACACCGTCCGCCTGAAAGGTTGCTTCGAACAGCGTCACGGGGCCCGGCTCAGCAAGTCTGTTTTCGGTTTCCCGTAATGCTTCACTCAGTTCGTCGTCGTGCTCGATCAGGACACCGTCGGGAAACTGCTGCTGCGCAACGGCTCCAACCTGGTTGCCGATGTCGAAACGGTACTGCATGCCCTCATCCACGACCGCATCATCCGGCTGATATTTTTCCAGCCACAGCCGCTTGCCGCACTGCCAGCCGGAAATGAGCCTGGATTTGGAGAGGTAATGCATCAGATCGCGACCACCGGCTGCCCGAGACCCGCTATAATGCGGCCATGGCCACGCTCAACACACCAACGCCCAAATGGTATGCACTTGCAGGCTACCTGCTCGGCGGCATCGCGGTCGGCATGGCGCTTGCGGTCATATTCTGGGGCTGATACACAACTTTCCCGCTGTTTCGGCTGGATTTGCAGCGCACGCGTGCTTTCGCGTGCGACTATGCTACGGATTGTGAACCAACAAGACAGCATCGATGAAGTTACCCGCCTGCAAATCGACAGCAATCTCAAAGCTGCGCAGATGAACCTCGCACGTGCCGAGGAGCAGCTCACGCTGAAAAAAGTTCGCTGGTATGAGTGCGTATTGTTTGGCGGCGCGGGCATCACGATTGGCCTCGCGCTGGCGAAGATATTTTTTGTATAACTCACCGGCCCACATCCTTTTGCAAACACGCCGGCTTCCTTACCTCCACCGCGCCCCCAAACCCCCTCAACCACCATCTGAGCTCGTCCGAATCCGCCACCGTCGCTTTTACCAGCAACCTTCCATCTTTCCTGACTTTCACGTCCTGATCCGGCGACAGCTTCACCTCGGTCAGGTGCAACCCGGCGTCTGCCTCAAATAACAACTCGATGCGGATTTTTTCCGGTGACAGCGGGTAGGAAAACCCTTCTTCATCCTCGACGTATTTTTTCAGGCTGAAACCTTTGGGCGGCTGCACCGACGCGCCCAACACGTCGGCTTTGTTCATCCGATGCAAAGCCAATTGCCGGACGTTGTCGTGGCCGTCAAACCGCACCACCAGGTAGAACACCCCGCCTTTTATCACCAGGCCCAGCGGGTTGACGGTGTAATCCTTGTGCTTCTCTCGATGTCGGGCTTTGTAACCAATCTGCAGTTGCCGCTCTTCCAGCAGCGCCGCGTAAACTGCTTCCTGGATGTCGCCATTAACTTTTGGCGGAATCAGCATCGGGCCACGTTCCAGAATCCGCACTTTGCTGCCCCAGCTTTGCAGGGGCGTGCCATCCAGCACATCGGCGGCATGCTTGAACAGCGGTTGCAGCTCACGCATGACGCCGGCGGGCAATACGGGCTTGAGGTAATCGCGCGCCAGCTGCAGGGTCGCAGCCATGGGCGTGCTCATGTGCGGGATGGCAACCTGCTGCGCCTGCTTGTCCCAGAACCACTGCTGGGTGCGGCCCTCAGTCTCATAACTGATCGGAAACTTGCGCGACAGCGCATCCAGATCGCGCTGCACGGTGCGCAGTGAGACATTGTGGTCGGTGGGCGACAGCCGCGACTTGATTTCGCGCGCAGTGATGCGCTGCGGATCGCGCGGTATGAGCTGCAGCACGTCAAGCTGCCGACCAACGGTTTCGGTCGCGGACACGGAGCCTCCCTCCTGAACATTTTGTTGTTATTGACTGATTCGCCCCAATCGAACCTGTCATTTATATCTATTAATACGTCAATTCCTGACGCAATGCCACCCACCAGAAATTTTCTCCGTAACAGCACCAATCGCGACATAAGCTGACGCGAACACAGGGCATTCTGCGCGGCCGTTTCTGGGAGGAAGCCATGAAAACCGAGAAAACACTGGATCGCAGACAACTGTTGCAGGGACTGCTGGCCATGCCAGCACTGACGGGCGTCCCACCCGCCGCAATTGCAGCCACAGAGCCGCGGCATTTCTCGCCCGCGGGCTTTGCCGACTGCCTGGAAACGCCAAGAGGCTTCACCCTGCTCGCCGGTCGCAACGAAGTCAGCCGCTATGCAATAGCGATGCAGTGGGCGGCTGACCTCGCAGAACAAAGTGGCGCAGATAGCTGGTTCGTCTGGAACCACACAGAATTGGAGTCGATAACGCGACTTGTGCCCCCGGAATTCTCGCTTAGCCGCAGCACGTGGACAAAACCCAGAGAAGACTTTTTTGGTATCTGCGAAGGCACGCAGATGATTGCCCGATCCGACCGCAACGCGACTATTTGCCTGCTGGAAAGAACTGTGATGCAGTCATTCTATGACAGCATGATTCAGGAGCATTTTGCCGCCGGACATGAGTTGCCTGGCCTGTTGGTGGCTGATCTCGGTCCGCTGAATTTCTGGACACGCAGGGATTTTGAGCATGAATGCTTCGAGCTACAGCATCATGCATGGACACAGTTCTTACTTAGGCTGCACATGCTGAGCCTGCAATACAACATACCGGTTGTGGCCCTTGGCGAATTGCTCGACGATTCTGCTTTCGATACATGGGATGAAAGCAAGCATGAAGAATATGCCCCGCTGAAGCCGATAACTCCGCGGGTGATGGCTGAGATGGAAACCGTTACGCGCTATTTCGATCGCGTTATTACGGTTGAACACACCGAGTTGGCTCCGCGCAGCATGGAAACGAGCCGTTGGCTGCATGAACCCCACGGTTGCCAGGTGCGACTGCGCCTGGAGCAGGATTATCTGGATGGCGGCAAGTGCGGCGAGGCCCTGCTGACCTACAACCGCGCGTAGCGCCGCTACATGCCTTTGTTGGCGTAACCCGAATGAAATACTTCAATTCGTATTTATCTAGAGTAATCGCACGAATGATCGCCGATTTTCCCCGCTAATCTCCAGAAAGACCAAATTGGGGAAACCGAACCCGGCAGGTATGGAGGCCTGCCGGGTTCCAACTCACTTGCACCAAACGTCGCGGTAAATATCTGTGTAACTACCGCAGATATGGCATACGACTGGGTCCGGAATACAGGGAACACTAGTTTGCAGTACTAAGCAGCGCGCTGCAGCAATGACCTTACTTGCCTGATGTATACTGAACCCTTCGATTTCCGAACCAAATGAACTGTCACGGAAAAATGGCCAAGCAGACCAAACAAGGGCGCTCAGGTGCTGTTAAATCACGGGTTCAGGTCAAGAACCCGGTCACGGATCGCTGGGTCAAAATAGACACCAATACCGGCCGTATTGTCGATCACAAAAAGACACCCGGCCCTTACAAAGGCGTGCGAAAAAAATAGCAGATGGCGATCATTTTCTCGCCATTATCCGAGGATGTCCTTGAAGGCCCTTTCGAACCGCTGCCGCGGTCGGCCTTTGTGATGCTGCAGCTTGGCGACGGTCGAGCGAAAATCGAATCGGAGATGCAAGCCACGGTTATTTCGGTGCTGAAAGCTAAACGATTCAAGCCGGTGGACGCAGAATCTGTACGCGGCAACAAAGATTATTTGGAAAAAATCATTCAGATCATTCGCGGCAGCGGCTATGGCGTGGCCATTTTTTCCGAATACACACCACCTTCGACTTTGGCGAATATTTTCTTTGAAGTCGCGCTGTGCAATCTGCTGGGCAAACCGGTGATTCTGGCGAAAACGAAAAAAGCTTGGCGATATAGCACTGGAAGCTGACGAAGGTGATCTGGA
Source organism: uncultured Chromatiaceae bacterium (assembly GCA_964350425.1). Taxonomy (GTDB): domain Bacteria; phylum Pseudomonadota; class Gammaproteobacteria; order Steroidobacterales. Next base: position 11,191 of record CAYGKB010000031.1, read on the forward strand.
ACTCGCTTTCGAGCGCTACAAGCAGGCGATATTGATCAGCGGCAAAAAAGCAATTCGGCCCAAACTTAAGAAAATTCAGACACGACTGAACGTTGGCAAACAGCAAAGTGATGGCCTTGGCCCGAGTGCACGACGACTGCGCATGAGCGTCCGGGAGTTTTTGACTTTACTCCCATAGAAATAAGACAACGAAAATTATTGCTCGCGCGCTACCTTCCAAACCCTTCCCTGCTTATCCTCAGTAATATAAATCGCGCCATCCGGCCCTTCCGCCAGACCCGTCGGCCGGTAGACTGCTGCACCAGGATTTTTGACCGGTTCCGGCCCCTCAAAGCCATCAATGAAGATTTCCCAGTCCCCTGTCACTTTGCCATCGCGCATCGGCACAAACACCACGTTAAAGCCGTCCTGTTTAAACGGCATTCGGTTCCACGAACCGTGAAACGCGATGAAAGCCCCCTGCTCATATTTATCAGGCAAGCCATTCCCAGAGTGGAACAGCAAATCATTGGGCGCCCAGTGCGCGGGAAAACCGATTAACGGGTCTTTGTAATCGCCGGTGCTGGGCGTCTTGCCATCACCGCCATACTCTGGACTCTGCATTCGCTGTTTGCTGCGCGGGTCGTAATAGGAAAACGGCCAGCCGAAGTTGTCGCCCGCTTCTGCCACGTGAAACTCTTCCGCCGGCAACTCAGCGTTGTCCTCCGGCGTGAAGTACTGGGGCCAGGTCATGCCGAGGGTGTCGCGCCCGTGCATGACGAAATACAAGTTGTCTGCCCACGGGTTCCAGGCCATGGCCACCACGTTGCGCGTGCCGGTCACGTAACGCTCGCCGTCACGCACCTGGTCCTGATACAGCTTGTCATCGCGAAACTTCCAGATACCGCCGGAACGCTCCAGGAACGGACACGGATCCATGCCCGGTGACTCCTTGGTCATACGCTTCACTTCGCAGTTATTGGTGGGCACGCCGGAGTTCACGTACATGCTGCCTTGGGTATCAAAGGCCATGGTTTTGCTGCCGTGCGAGGCCGTCATCGGGAATCCACCGGCCAGCGGTTCGGCCACCGTTTGCGGCACCAGGTTGTCATCCAGCGCCATGCGGTAGACCACCTGATCGGAGGAGTAATACAAATACCCGTTGTGGATACGCAGCGCATCACCAACATCGGTCGGCCCGAATGGCTCAACAATATCGGCCACGCCGTCGCCATCCTCATCACGCATGGCTATGATGGCGCCCCACTCGGCCTTTTGCCCGAACCTGCGGCTGCCCAGGCGCATTTCGCGCGCCACGTAAACGTCACCATTATCGCGCACTGCTATCTGCCGGGTGGCACCCAACCCGGGGTGAAACACCGTGGCTTTGAAGCCGGCCGGCACGCTGATGGGCGGCAGCTCCATTGTCGATTTTGAATCGGCCGCCTGCACGACGCCATAACCTGCAAGCAGGGCCACAATAAAAAGCGTCAGTGCACGCATGGAGCGCCTCCGTGTTGGTTGGTAAGGCTAGATCAATAGAAGCCTTTATAGCGCAAATAAATTCTGGTGTCTGACACCGCAATCAGCGAGTCACGCGCACCGGTGCGGGCGTGCCTTTGGCGGCTTTGGCCTGCGGCACATTGATGCTCAAACACACCTCACCCGGGGCCTTGATGCGCACAATTGTGGTGTGCCTCCACGCCCCGTTCCAGGCCGATAAAACCAAAGGTGCGGAACGTGCTGGATGGTTTGCTCATTGAGAAAAATTCGCCCGAGAAGCTGGTCCGGATTCCCCCGCAGACTTATCACTGGCAAATCATGCTCTTGGCAAGCTTCGGCTGCTGCTCAAAACAGATCGCCGCAGCATCAACATCAGACAATTGCGTTTCCAGCAGTTTGCAGTAGTGCGGGCGACCTTCTTTGTGATCTTTGCCGAAATACAGGCAATCGCGACACTGCCCGAACGGACGCCGATCCTGCGCATCCAGTCGAGCCAAAAGCAGCTCTTCCAGGCCGCTGTTCACTGCCCTCCGGTTCTTTTCAGAAAACCCGATCAACGACCACGCCGGATCTGACAGCGGGTCTTTCTTAAGCAGCCGCTTTCCTTGCGGTGTCAGCTCCAGACGATTAACGCGACGATCACTGCCGTCAACTCGCTTGCGCAACAGGCCCTTGGCTTCAAGAGCTTGCAGCGTTTGTGACACCGTTCCCTTGGTATGGCCAAGATAGGCCGTCACCGCAGCAGCGGTTCTCGAAAATCGGTTGGCCCGGTCAATATATCTCAGCGCGGCCCACTGCACCGGCTGCAAGCCGGCTGCATGCTCCTCGCTGCTTATCAGGCGGCCCAGCCGTTCAATCAGCATAACCACCCTGTCCTGCTCTTTCATGGGTCAATAGTATCGAGTCAAAACTGGTCTTGCAATAGCTCGTAATCCTGTGTAGATTCATTATAGTTTCGACTCGATACTACTAGGAGAAAACCATGAAACACAGTATCTTTATATCTGTTCTGATCTGTCTGGCTGCGCAGAACGCTCTTTCGCATAGCATAAAAAGCAATGTCGGGAAAAACATAGTTCCCGCTTTCGACATCACCAATGCGGAAGCGACGACCGACGGCCGGCTCACAACATTCATGATGGAGTTGGCCGGTGTGGCGGGCAGCATCAAGCCTGTTCCCATTGGCCAATTGACCGGTGCGAAAGTGGAATCTTATGTATGGCCAACCAGTCTTGATCCGGCCACCGTAGGGTTTGATAAGGGGTCAGGCATCCTTGCCCTGGCTATTACAGCTCACCCTGATTTTGATGACACGCCACTTTACGATGAAAATCAGGACGGTGACCCGGCGAATGACGGCGCTGACTGGCATTCACACTGGGTCGTTCTGACGAAAACCGACGCTTGCGGTGCCGGGCTCAAGGTGCGGGATATTTCACCGGGTGTGGACTTGTTACCAGCAACGGCGCCCTACCTGCCG
>CAYGKB010000031.1:14162-14648 GCA_964350425.1 uncultured Chromatiaceae bacterium
TAGCGCTTGACAGCCCCGGCATGTCGCCGATCCTGGACGGCAGGGTAGCCAGAATCACGGTTCCGGTAGCCGGCGGCAGTGATATGGCTTTTGACGCGGTAACCGCCGAACTTCAGGTGAATGAAAACGGTGAGGCACCGTTACTCTGCGTCACGGGTGTTCACGACATTGCATCAGGTGATCTTTCTTTGCCCGGCAAAGTATCTGTCGACCCGTAGCGAGGAAATTCGCGCCGTCGAATCGGCGGCGCGAATGTACTTACAGCAGCCCGTGCTTGGGATCGCCCCCCCTGCGCCCAGCGTCACCAGCACACGCACCGCGGAATTTGAATTGCTCCCTCCGCTCAAATCCCCCTTAACTCATCCCTTGCCAGCGCCAGGCAATCTTTGCCCTGCTTTTCCATGCGCTTGCACCACTTGCGAATCAGCTTGAGCGCTTTGTGATCAGTGAGCGGATCGAAATCCAGCGCCAGTTCGCGCACCAGGT
>CAYGKB010000032.1:0-14175 GCA_964350425.1 uncultured Chromatiaceae bacterium
GGATGGAGTCAAACAGGATTTTCATGTCCTCGACTGTGTCGATGGCCACCCCGGCTTTGCCGACATCGCCTACCACGCGCGGATGATCTGAATCGTAGCCCCGGTGCGTGGCCAGATCGAATGCTACTGACAGGCCCGTTTGCCCGGCCGCCAGGTTCTTGCGGTAAAAGGCGTTCGATTCCTCGGCCGTGGAAAAGCCGGCGTACTGGCGCACCGTCCATGGACGGCCTGCATACATGGTGGCGCGCGGACCGCGTACGTACGGAGCAAAGCCGGGCAGGTTGCCGATGTGTTCAATATGTTCCAGGTCGGCGGCAGAATACATCGGTTTAACGGCAATGCCTTCCGGGGTATGCCAGGTCAGGTCTTCCAGGGGGCGGCCGCGGAGTTCTTTTTCTGCCAGAGTCTGCCATTGCTCTGCAGACTGGACAGACGATGGCTTATTACTGTCGGTCATCGGGTTCGGGTCCTTGTTGCTTCATACAGGGCGATGACGCGTTGCGCATCGTCCACGTGCAGTTGTTCTATCAGTTGTCCCCGCACAACGGTCAGGCCGCGCTCGTCGGCGCGTGCAGCTTGCCATGCGGTAACGATTTCCCGCGCCAGCTCCGCTGCTGCATCGGTGACGCCAAAACAGGCGTTGGCGATGGCAATTTGCCGCGGGTGAATCAATGACTTGCCGTCAAACCCGAGTTCGCGTCCCTGCTCGCAGGCGAGTTGGAAGCCCTCGGTGTCGTCCAGCGCGAGATGTACGCCGTCAATTATATCAAGACCATGGGCCCGCGCTGTGAGTACGCTCTGGCCTAGTGAGTGCAGCAGTCCCGGGCGTTGGCCCAGCGGGCTGACGCGCAGGTCCCGGGCTAGGTCCGAGGTGCCCATTACCACTACCTGGACAGCAGGTTGAGCGGCCAGAATCATCTCCAGATCAAGCACCCCGCGAGGTGTTTCAGTCATGATCCAGATGGCTACAGAGTCCGGTGCACCTGCCGCCAGCAGCGTTTCGCGCGCCCGCTGAATGGCCTCGGGACGCTCAACTTTGGGCAACAGCACAGCATTGGCACTGGTGCCGGCCACGGCGCGCAGATCATCCTCCGCCCACGCGGTGTCGAGACCGTTTACCCGCACTACCACTTCGCGGTTGCCATATCCGCCCTGGCCCAGCGCAGCGATTATGTTGTCCCGAGCAGCGGGCTTGGCTTCCGGCGCCACCGCATCCTCTAGATCGAAAATGACGGCATCGGCGGGCAGTTCGCGAGCCTTTTGGAGCGCGCGGCTATTGGTGCCCGGCATATAGAGTACCGACCGGCGCGGTCGGGTCGGTGAGGTTGTCATGATGACGCGGTCTCCTCACTGACAAACGTATATGCATAAATTTCGCGCAGGTGGTTTTTCTGCACCTTGCCCATGCTGTTGCGGGGCAAAGCATCCACCACGAAAACCTGTTTGGGCAACTTGTATCCCGCCATGCGCTCGCGCAGGTTTGCTAGCAGCTTAGCGCTATCCAGGCCATTGTCGGAAGCCGGCACCAGGGCGGCAACCACGCCCTCACCGAAATCCGGGTGTGGAACGCCGATAACAGCAGACTCACTGACTTCCGGCAGACTGTCGAGCAGGTTTTCGACTTCGGCAGGATAGACGTTCAACCCGCCCGTAATAATGATGTCTTTGTGGCGGCCGGCCAGCGTAACGTAGCCGTCATCGCTGATCACTGCCATGTCACCCGTTTTAAAAAATCCATCCGCGGTGAATTCGCTGTCGGCAGAATCTCCGTTGCCGTCACCCATGCGCCAATAGCCGGAAAATACATTCGGACCGCGCACCTGCAGGTGACCAACTTTGCCATGCGGCAATTCCTGACCGTCGTCATCTACGACCCGCAATTCCACTCCGGGCAGCGCCGGCCCGACGCTGCCCGCGCGGCGTTCGCCGTCCAGCGGATTTGCGGCATTCATGCTGGTTTCGGTCATGCCATAGCGCTCCAGTATGCGCTGGCCGGTGCGTTGTTCGAATGCTGCGAATGTTTCCGCAGACAGCGGTGCGGAGCCTGATATAAACAACCTGATCCCGGCGCATAGCACTGCATCGAAGCGCGGGTCGCCCAGCAGCCGTGTGTAATAGGTTGGCACACCCATCATTGCGGTGCATGCGGGTAACCTGCCAACAACCTCATTGACGTCAAATCGCGGCAGAAACACCATCGAGGAACCGCTCATCAGCACGCAGCCAATGGCGACAAACAGACCATGCGCATGGTAAATCGGCAGCGCATGAAGTAACACATCGTTCGGGGTGAACTGCCAGGCCGCTACCAGCGTCGCGGTGTTGGCGGACAGGTTGCCGTGGCTGAGCTTGGCGCCCTTGGGAAGGCCGGTGGTGCCTGATGAATACAGCAATACTGCGGTGTCATCGGCTTTTCGCTCACGGGTGCGGAAAGTTGCGGGGGTTTCGGCGATGGCGTCATGCAGGCTTCCATAGCCCTCACTGTCCAGAGTCAGAACTTCGCAGTCTGTTCCCTGCACCAGTTCTGCAAACAGCTGCAGTTTTGCCGGGTCACAAATAACCGCAGCAGGCCTGGCGTTGTTCACGAAGTACACCAGCTCATCCAGCTGATAGTCCATATTCAGCGGGTGAAACACAAAGCCGCCGCGCAGACAGGCCAGATACAGCCAGACAGCCTCCGGTGATTTCTCTACCTGTACCGTAACCCTATCTCCGGCCTTCAGGCCCAGGTCGGACAGGCAGCGCGCCATACGTCCGGAATCGTCCAGCGCATCAGCGTAACTGTATTCCTTGCCGGCAGCAGTGGTTAACAGCCTCCGGCTGGGGTCGTCGGGGAAATTCGCCAGAAATTTTTCGAACAGGTTTTCGTTGTTGGTATTCAAGCACGTGTCTCTGACCGCAGCGTGGCATTGTAGCGAAATGCCGGCCGCTTGTTACCAACTGTTGCTGTTAAGGGGTTGGCGCGCGGTTCTAACCTGTTAAAGTCGCAGCACTTTTTCTGTCGAGAGAACGAATATGGGGTTGCTGGACATATTTCGCCGCCATCCGCGCACCATTAATGAAGCTTTCGTTGAAAGCCCCATGCGCGATAACTGGTATCAGGCCAGTTCTTACTACCCGTCGCCGTTTGCTTTGATAACCACTGTAGACGAGAACGGTGCGACCAATATTGGTCCGTATCAGCTGACTTTCCCCTTTGAAGTAATCAAGGGGCGTTCCTTCATGCTTTGCAGCCGGCAGAACTCCAATACTGACCGGCATCTGAAGCGCACCCGGGTTTGCGCGCTGAACTATGTCGAATATGACAAAAAATGGCTCAAGCAGATTGTCGATCTCGGTTATCCCGGCCAGACCACCGAGGACAAGATGAAAGACAGCCCGTTTACGCTGATTGACAGCCCCACTGCCGGGCGTGAAGCAGATGGCGAACGCTTTCCGAAAATTATTAAAGAAGCTTTTCAGGTATATGAATGCGTGGTGGATGTGGAGCAGCCGATTCGCGATGACGGCAACACACCTGAATATTTTGTTCTGCGCATAGAAAAAATTCTAATGAAGGAAACGTGGGCAAAAAATCTTGCCGACGGCGCGACGCGACTGCCACAGGTGCCGCTGGCGTATGGTTTCCGCGACGGGTCAAAATTCTGGTTTGCCGAGCACAAACGCCCGTTCTGGTTTCCCACGCCGACCGACAGAGGCCCCAAAGAGGAGTCGGTATTGTATGAAGCCAACCGGCTGGATCCGGACGTTACGTTTACGCGCGATGCCTGCAAGCAGCTTACGGGCATTCCCAAGCCGTTCCTGAAAACGGCCCTGAAGGGCATCATCAACCGAGCCAAAGCAGATGGCGTGAGAAAAATAGACGTTGAGTACGTGAAAAAACTCAATGACGAGAGGTCATGACAGCAGCGGCAGGCAGCGGAGCCGGCGTCTAAAGCCCAAACATTGCCGGTAGCAGAAATGTATAGAGGGCGAACAGGATAACTGTCAGCGGCAGTCCGACCCGGACGAAGTCCGCAAAGGTATATTCGCCGGCGCTCATGACCAGGACGTTCGTCTTGTAGGCCATGGGCGTGACAAAACTCAGGTTGGCACCGAATAATACGCCAAGCACAAAGGTTTCGGGCGGAGCGCCAAGCTGAGTCGCAACGCTTACTGCAATGGGGGTGCCGATCACCGCTGCCGCATTGTTCGAGACAATGTTTGTTAACAGCGCCATCAATGCAATCAGTGCGCCAAGTACCACTATGGCACTGGCATCAGCCAGCGCATAAAGAAACAGCTCTGCCATGTAGTCGGTGGCTCCTGTCTGCGTAAGCGCTGATCCCATGGCGAGGCTGACCACGACAATCATAATGACAGGAATGCTGAGAGCATTCGCGACGTCGCGCCAATCTATGCAGCGCGTCGCGAGCAGCGCTACCGCGCCGCACATGGCGCTGGAAGCGATTGATAACAACCCCAGCGCTGCCGTCGCCACCACAGCGGTCAAAATGCTGATAGCCAGCCAGCCGCGGTTGCTGCCGGGCAGGGATTTGCGTTCATCCAGCACCAGCAGCGAACGTACGTGTTTCACCTCATCAATATCCTTGTTGGAACCCTGGACGAGCAGGATGTCGCCTGAGCGAATACGGATATTGTCGGTATCAGGAACCTTGGAACGAAGTGAATGATCCGCGCGGTGAATGGCCAGCACGTCAATGTTGAACGCATTTGCAAAGTGCGACTCAGTTACTGATCGCCCGATCAGGGCAGAGTTTTCCATCACAACAATTTGTGCGAGTTCTATGTCTTTTTTGTCGGCTGGCTCACTTTCGGGTCCGGCTTCATAGTAGCTATCAATTGACCGTATAAGTTTTGCCCCCAGTAGCTTTTCCAGCCCTTGAATAACTTCCGGCGGTCCGAAGCCGACGAGCTGGTCGCCCGGTTTCACTTCGACATCAGGCAATGGCGCGATGCCTGAAGAAGATAGGCCTCCGGAGCCTCGGCGTAGCCGCAGGATGCTGATTTCGCCATCGGTTGCGGTATTGATATCGCCGATAGTCTTGCCGCTGAAACCGGAGTCTTCCAGCAGCTCAAGTTGAAACAGAAACTCACGTTCCTTGCGCGCCTTGCTGGCTGTAGCGTTGGGTTTGAGCAGCCGGGGCGCTATCAGCCACAGGTACAGGAGCCCGACCAGGCCGCCGAGCAGGCCCGGCGCGACGAAATCAAACATGCCAAAGCGCTGCAGGCCTAGGTCTGCTGCAACCGCCACCACCAGCAGGTTGGTTGAAGTGCCGATAGTGGTGCAGGTTCCGCCCAGCAGGGTTGAGAAATTCATTGGCATCAGCCAGGGCGCTGCGGAGGTGGCATTGCGCGCTGCGACTGCGGTGAGAATCGGGATAAGCAGGACAACTATGGGCGTATTGTTTACGAAAGCACTGCCTATGGCACCTGCAGCCAGTGTAATAAGAATCGACAGACTGGGCAGACGTTTCCACAGCCGCGCAATTCCTCGCCCGACGGGGATCAGTGCACCTGTTGCGACCAACCCCTGGCCGCAGACCATCAGCCCGGCTACCGCAATCAGCGCCTCATGGCCGAATCCATAAAACAGGCTGGTTGCTTCCAGTTGTTCGCCATTGTGAGTGAACGGGAAAATCTCGAAGAACACAACCAATAGCACCAGCACAACCAGTGACGAGGTTTCGAGCGGAATACGGTCGCGCGAAAACAACGCGAGCGCAACCAGTGTGACCAGCATTGCAACGGCAGCGTGTGTATTAGGTATTTCCGGCATTGCTCCGCATTACCGTCGGCTCAGGCTATTTACCGGATGCCAGAACCTGAGCCGGCCCGGCCAGCGCCGGGTCGAGCTTGTCGCGCTTGATGCCGAGTTGTCCCGCTGCCTTGGCGAGGGCGGCTTCATCCAGCTTGCCATCGTCTACCAGGGTTGCCAGTGCTGTATAGGCTATATGTTGCGCACTGACTTCAAAGTGGTCACGCAGGTCGGGGCGCGATTCTGATACGCCGTAGCCGTCCGTCCCCAGTACGGCAAAGCGGCCGGGAATCCATTGAGCAATGCCCAGTGGCAGCGCCTTCATATAGTCGCTGGCGGCGACAAATACGCCGTCACGTCCGGCCAGAATTTCTTCGACATAGGTTTTGTCCTGACTGCGTTGTAAACGGTTCAGTCTCTCAATCGCCAGTCCGTCGCGGGTCAGTTCGCTGTAGCTGGTGACGCTCCAGATATCGGTAGCGATCCCGTTTTTTTCCAGCAAGTCAGCCGCGGTGATTACCTGCTGCATAATAGAGCCGCTGCCGAATAGATTTACTTTACGGCCGCTTTCCACCTTGGTCGATGACTCGCGATACAGGTACATGCCTTTGATAATGCCGTCCATGAGCTGTTCCTGCCGCTCTTCAGGCAGCGCCGGCATCACATGGTTCTCGTTGTATACGGTAATGTAGTAAAAAAGTTCTTCCTGCTTGTTGTACATACGGTCAATGCCGTCCCGCACAATAATCGCGAGTTCGTAGCCAAACGCCGGATCATAACTCTTCATGTTCGGCACGGTGCTGGCGATCACATGTGAATGCCCGTCTTCATGCTGCAAGCCTTCGCCATTCAGCGTGGTGCGGCCTGCGGTACCGCCAAGCAAAAAGCCGCGCGCCATCATGTCGCCGCATGACCAGATCATGTCGCCGACCCGCTGAAAACCGAATACCGAATAGAAAATATAAAAAGGTATGGTCGGGATACCGTGAATGGAATAGGCTGTGCCGGCCGCCTGGAACGATGCCATCGCGCCCGTTTCGCAGATACCTTCCTGCAAAATCTGTCCGTCCTGGGCTTCGCGGTAGGGCATCAGGGTGGACTGATCCACCGGCTTGTATTTCTGTCCCTCAAAAGAATAAATACCGGCTTTACGGAACAAACCCTCCATGCCGAAGGTGCGTGCCTCGTCCGGCACGATCGGCACCACGTACTTGCCAATGCCTTTGTGAGACAGCAGTTTCGACAGCATGCGCACAAATGCCATGGTGGTCGAAATCTCCCTTTCGCCCGAGCCTTTGAGCTGTTCCTTAAACAGCTCCAGTTCCGGCGTTTCCAGGGCAGGGCAGTCAGCACTGCGCTGCGGCCAGTTGCCGCCCAGCGCAGCGCGCCGTTCGCGCAGGTATTGCATTTCGCTGCTGTCGGCAGGCGGTATATAGAATTCCGCAGCGGCGGCCTGGTCGGCCGTGATCGGAATACCCAGCCGGCTGGCTGCTGCGATCCGCTCTTCTACGGCAAGATCTTTCTTCTGGTGGACGATGTTCGAGCCTTCATGGCCTTCCATGCCGTAACCCTTGATCGTTTTGATCAGAATGACGGTCGGCTTGCCATTGTTCTGATTGAAAGCTTTGTCATAGGCGGCAAAAATCTTGCGTTGATCGTGACCGCCGCGCTTGATGGAGCGAATTTCCTCATCGGTCAGCGCCTCCATGATTTCTGCAAGTCTGGGATCGCCGTTGTTCCAGTGCTCGCGTACTTCGGGGCCGCTGGAAACTGAGTACATCTGGTAGTCGCCGTCCACGACCTCATCCATGCGCGCCTGCATAATGCCTTCGCGGTCACGCGCAAACAGCACGTCCCACTCGCTCGACCAGATCACCTTGATGACATTCCAGCCGGCACCGCGGAAGCTGCGTTCCAGTTCCTGAATAATCTTGCCGTTGCCACGCACCGGGCCGTCAAGGCGCTGCAGATTGCAGTTGACCGCCAGAATCAGGTTGTCGAGATTCTCGCGCGCCGCAATGTTAATGGTGCCCAGAACTTCAGGTTCGTCCGACTCGCCGTCACCGAGGAAGGCAAATACTTTGCCGCCATTGGCGGGTTTGAGGCCGCGGTTTTCGAGGTATTTGGCAAAGCGGGCCTGATAGATAGCGGCAGGCGTGGAAAGCCCCATTGATGCGCAGGGCATCTGCCAGTAGTCAGGCATATTCCGCGGATGCGGGTACGATGACAGGCCGCCATGCGGTTGCAGTTCACGGCGGAAATTTTTGACGCGCTCCGGTGCCAGATTGCCGTCCAGCAGCGAGCGGGCGTAAATGCCCGGTGATGCATGCGCCTGCACGCTGACCAGATCGCCGCCGTAAGCCTCACTGCGCAGCCGGAAAAAATGGTTCAGGCCGACTTCAATGGCAGTCGCCGCCGATGCGTAAGTGCCAATATGCCCCCCGACGCCGGTGCCGCTGTCATATCCCTGCAGCACCATCGCCATGGCGTTCCAGCGATGAATGTTTTCCAGTTTCTGCTCAATCTGGATATTGCCGGGGTAGGCCGGCTGATCCTGCAGCGGAATGGAGTTGCGGTAAGGAGTATTCAGCACCGCATCGTTGACCACCACGTTGACGTCCGTCAGGTAGTCACGCAGGGCGCGAAAAATGGCCTTGGCACGATCCGGGCCCTCGGCTTGGAGCAGCGATTCCATTGAATCCAGCCATTCACTGAGTTCAACATCGTCGAGCCGGTTGAAATTCGGGTTTGAAGCCATATGTATATAGTGTGTCCAGGCTTTAGTGTGGGCGCTTATTTTAGCCAATCCACGCTATAATCTGCCATTAACATTTTTGCTAGTCGAGAAGTCGTTTGAGCAGCACTCCTCAAGTCGTAGAGCCCGAATTCACGCCGGAAGTGGCCCGTGTCACTGCCTCGGTACATGAGCGGCTGAAAGACATAATCCCGGACGTCGAGTGGGCCGTGCATGCGCCCTATATCGCGGCAATCAACCGGCTGAAAAAAGAGCTGAATGCGGTGTTGCTGGTGCACAACTATCAGACACCCGAGATTTATCATGGCGTGGCCGACTTTGTCGGCGACTCACTGGCGCTGGCGCGCAAAGCTACCGAGGTAGATGCCGACATCATCGTGCAGTGCGGTGTGCACTTCATGGCAGAGACCACCAAACTGCTCAACCCCGACAAAACGGTGCTGATTCCCGACCTGGAGGCCGGCTGCTCACTGGCTGCCTCGATAACCGGCGCTGACGTGCGTAAATTGCGCCAACAGCATCCCGGCGTGCCGGTTGTCAGCTATGTCAACACTACCGCTGACGTCAAAGCGGAAACCGATGTTTGCTGTACCTCGGCGAATGCTGTTGAAGTGGTTGAATCACTCGGCGTAGACAAGGTGATCTTTACGCCCGACGGATACCTGGCGCAGTACGTGGCGACGCAGACCGACGTGGAAATCATTTACTGGGAAGGCGCCTGCGAGGTGCATGAGCGATTTACGGGAGAAGAACTGCGTGACTACCGCAAGTCCTATCCCGGCATCAGGGTCATCGCCCACCCGGAGTGTCCGCCCGACGTGCTCAACGAGGCGGATTTTGTCGGCTCTACCTCGGGAATGATCAATTACGTTGGCGAGCACAAGCCGCAGCAGATTGTGATGATTACCGAGTGTTCAATGAGCGACAACGTTGCCGTCGAACATCCGGATGTAGACTTTATCCGGCCGTGCAACCTGTGCCCGCACATGAAGAGAATCACCCTGCCAAAGATCTTGCATGCGCTGCGCAACAAGCAGTACGAAATCACCATTGACCCCGACGTGGCAGCGCGCGCCCGCCGTTCCGTAGAGCGCATGCTGGAGGTCGGACGCTAGCATCCGGCCGTATGGCTGCACCCGCCACTCACCGCGTATTAATTGTCGGCGGCGGTGCCGCCGGCCTGACGGCCGCATTGCGACTGGCCGATGCAGGAATTCCGGTGTTGCTGTTCGCCAAGCGAGCGCTTGCCGAGAGTTCCAGTCATTACGCGCAGGGTGGAATCGCGGCCGTGATGGCGGCGGGCGACAGTATTGCCGCGCATGTCGAAGATACGCTGACCGCCGGCGCAGGATTGTGTGACCCGGAAGCCGTTAACTTCATCGCTACAGAGGCACCTGCTGCAATTGAGTGGTTGCTGGAGCGCGGCGTCGGCTTCACCAGAGACGGCGAGCAGTTGCATCTGACGCGCGAGGGCGGGCATTCCGAGCGGCGCATCGTGCATGCCAGCGATGCAACCGGTGCCGAGGTAATGCGTGCGCTGGAGAGTCAGGTGCGAGCCAGCGAATTGATCGAGATTCATGATCGCAGCATCGTGGTCGATCTGATCACGTCGGCAAAGCTCGGGCTGGACGGTGTGAATCGCGTGCTGGGCGCTTATGCGCTGGACGTCGATACCGGTCATGTCACCACAGTCGCCGCCGGTGCCGTGGTGCTGGCTACCGGCGGGGCGTCCAAGGTATATCTGTACACCAGCAACCCGGATACATCGACGGGAGATGGTATTGCCATGGCCTGGCGCGCCGGCTGCCGGGTCGCCAACATGGAGTTCATGCAATTTCACCCGACCTGTCTCTATCATCCGCGCGCTAAATCCTTTCTGGTTTCCGAGGCGGTGCGTGGTGAGGGTGGCAAACTGATACTGCCGGACGGCGAGCCTTTCATGCAGCGCCATGATGAACGCGGTGAGCTGGCACCGCGCGATATTGTGGCGCGCGCCATTGACTATGAAATGAAACGCGGCGGCTTTGATTCGGTGTTTCTGGATATCAGTCATCAGCCAGCCGACTTTGTGCGCGAGCATTTCCCCAATATTTCGGCGCGCTGTGCCGAGTTTGGTTTCGACATGACGGCCGAGCCGCTGCCGGTAGTGCCCGCAGCGCATTACACCTGCGGTGGCATCATGACTGATCTGACCGGCCGCACTGATATCGCCGGGCTTTATGCAGCGGGCGAATGCGCTCACACCGGGCTGCATGGTGCTAACCGGCTGGCAAGCAATTCCCTGCTGGAGTGCCTGGTGATGGCTGCCGCGGCTGCCGCCGACATCACAGCCGACCAGCGGCCGCCGCATACGCTCAAATTACCGGATTGGGACGCCAGCCAGGTCAGTGATCCGGATGAACAGATCGTGGTCACGCATAACTGGGATGAACTGCGCCGCGCCATGTGGGATTACGTGGGCATTGTGCGTACCAACAAGCGCCTGGAACGGGCCCAGCACCGGGTGTTGCTGTTGCAGGAAGAAATACGTGACTACTACAGCAATTTCCGTATCGACAACAACCTGATCGAGTTGCGCAACCTGGTGACCGTTGCCGAATTGATCATTGAGAGCGCGCTGCGCCGCAAGGAAAGCCGCGGTTTGCATTTTACCCTCGACTATCCGCAGCCGACTGCCGGGCCCGCAGTGCCAACCATAATGGATCCGGCTGATTAAGCCGCAATAGCGGCGTTCAGCTTTCTACTTCAATACCATTGGCTGTAAAGAAGGCGGCCAGCGGTTCGAGTTCGGTGCGGTAGTTTTTCCAGCGCGCCAGCGCCGACGTATAGATGGGTTCGCGTACCTGCACGGAACTGGCAGTGGCCACCGGTGCGGCGTTCTTCTCAAACTGCAGACAGGCGTCCTGCCATTGCAGGTTGCAAAAATCGATCAGCGCGCGTGACTGCGTTTCCTGATTGCTAACCAGCTGCTCGTAATGCAAGGTATGAATACGGCCCGGGTACAGCTCGTCCCAGTGCTGCATCAGTCGGTCGAACATCAGGTAATAGGCACCGCAATCCAGCAAGTCATAGGCATAGTTGTAAAAAGGATTGCCTGCGGCAAATAGCTGCCGAAAATTGCTCAGACAGCTGTCCAGCGGGTTGCGGCGCACGCAGACGATGCGGGCCTGCGGCAAGGCCTTGAGGACCAAGCCAGCATACAAAAAATTGTGCGGCCATTTGTCGACAAAGCGCGGTGCGGTGCCGGCCTGCTGGCGCACCGCTTCAATATAGTGGTGCCCAAGCTCGCGAGCGTTTATGCCGGTCATGGCCAGAGCTGTTGCGGGGTCAAGTGCTGCGGGTCCTTTGATGCCGCTCATAAGGCGGGTTAAACGCGGAATGTGCGTCAGCTCGCCGGCCGCAAAAACGTCCTGGTGGCTGGATACAATCCGTTCCGTCAGCGTGGTGCCGGTGCGCGGCAAACCGACAATGAAAATAGGTTGCTCGGCGATGTTGCTGTCTGACCCGGCCGTTTGCGGGCTGACGGGAAAAGCCTGCACCAGAGCCTCAAATATCCGCTGATCAGAGCTGATGTCATAGTTGCTCTGTGCCTTCCAGCTGCTGTTGACGTCACTCAGTACAGCAAAGGCCTGTGCAAAATGTTCACAGTCTTCCAGTTCCTTGGCGAGTGCATAGCCAAGGTACATGCGCTCGGCAGACGTGCCGTTGAACTCCTGAAATATCTGCTGCAGTTCGGCGATGTGATTGTCAGATTCTGTGTAGCGGCGCAAATGCGCGCGTGCATAGCGCACCTTGTGCATGCGTGGATCGATTTGCAGCGCGGCATCGAATGCCGCGCGTGCGCCATCCAGGTCGCCGGCGAAGCGCAGCGATGCGCCGAGGTTGTGCCGGAATTCAGCGCTTTGCGGATTGCGTTGCACGGCCTGACGGAAGGTCTCGGCAGCCAGTTCATGTCGCCCGGCATGGCTGAATACGACGCCCAGGGTATCGAGTGACAACGCGTCGGCCGGTTTCAGTTCCAGCGCGCGGCAGGCAGCGTCCACAGCCTGTTCTGTGCGCCCGGCCATGACCAGCGCGCGCGCCAGCTGTGCGAAATATCCGGCTTTGCCGGTATCCAGGCGGGTGGCGGATTGCAGCTCCGCAATGGCATCGCGCGCGTGGCCGGCTTCCAGTTTGGCTATGCCATTGCGAAAGTGCTCTGCTGCGGTGCTGTTTATGGCCTGGCTTCCCTGGGTAGCGGTCAGCCAGACCATAACACAGTGCCGTTAGCGGAAGCGGTAGCGCAGGTCCACGCCGATGGTGCGGGGTGTCAGTACATACTGTAGATAGCGGCGCAGTGCGAAATCATTGCTGAAACCGTCAGTGCCGAGCATGCTGCGATCATCGCGTACGCCGGTGACGGCATACTTATCAAACAGGTTGTTGGCAAACAACGTGGCTTGCCACTGTTCATTGCCCACTCCTACCGAGGCATTATGCACGGCGAAGCCGCTCAGCGTTTCGCCGCCGCTTAAAGCCGTTGTGACGTCACCCTGCACGGCAACTTGCCAGTTGGCTTCAAGGTCCAGGTCACCGCTTAACTGTGCCTGATAGTTGATGCCGAAATTCAGGGTTTCTTCAGGTGAACCGGGTAGTCGGGCGCCCTTGTCGGGGCCGGCCGAGGTGATCCTGGTGTCGGTGAGGGTTACGCCGGCCAGGAGTTGCCAGTTGTCGCCAAGTGCCGCGCTAATGTCGATTTCCACGCCGTCGGTGCGGGCCTTGCCGGCATTGGTGGTCACCGGAAAGCCGATGAATTCGTCCACCTGAATATCATCCCAGTTTATCCAGAAGGCAGCAGCGTTCAGCCTGACAGCGCCGTCACCCAGTTCGCTCTTAATGCCCGCCTCATAGTTGTCGGCTTTTTCCGGTTTGACCAGCCTTAGCTCGTCCGGAACAAATGCACCGGGATTAATTCCGCCGAGGCTGATGCCCTGCGAGAACAGCGCATACAACAGGGCATTTTCACCCATACGATAATCGGTGCTTAGCTTGTAGATAATGTCATCGTCGCTTTCACCGCCGGGGTCGCATACCGGTGCGGGATCAAACATGGTGAATTGAATGCAATTCACCAGTTCATCATCGACATCGAACCAGCGTGCACCAGCCAGCACATGCCAGCGATCTGTGATATCAAAGCCCAGCTCACCAAATACGGCAAGTTCACTGATGTCGCGTTTGACATCGATAAAAGTTACCTGATCTGCCGGCGTCGGTATGCCGAACCAGGTGGTGAAGTTGGGTGCAAACTCGTTACTGCCCTGCTGCAGGTCGCCGTCCTGATAGTAGGCGCCCAGCACATAGTCGAAGCGGCTGTTGGCATCATCAGAGACCAGCCGTACTTCCTGCGTCAGGAGCTTGTCGTCGGTGGTGTCCTCGGTGTAAGCGGAAAAGGCCGGGAAGTCGCCATACCCATACAGCAGCAGCAAATCTGTCTGGTCGCGACTGCCTTCCTGCTCATAGGAGTTATAGGATGTTGTCGAGACCAGTTCGGCGTTGCCCAGGTCGAAATTGACGGTCAGATTAACGATGTGATTGTCGCGCTCATTTTCCTCCAGAAAACGCAGGCCGGAGGCATATTTGCCGATATCCAGCGGCAGCATGGTACCGGGATCGGTAATCA
>CAYGKB010000033.1:0-3604 GCA_964350425.1 uncultured Chromatiaceae bacterium
TCATCAAGGCAGTTTCTGAATGTGCAACGCTGGTGGGCGCGGATATCAATGAACTCGCGCCCCGGCCCGAACTGCATGGCTGCGATTTTCTGGCAGCAAAGCTCGCCTACAAAATACTCAACTATGCGTTAGCTGGGTCTGCAATGTCGTAGCTTAGAGTAATTGTTAGCAGGCTGACGGATGTTTGGAATCAGTGTGTTATGGTAGCTCGCGACCTTTCCCATGAGCGACTCTAAGCAGGCAGATAGTAAAGCCCGCCTCGACAGGCCGGTTTTTTTTAGCGCATCCGTTTTGCTAGGCGTGCTCGTGCTCGTGACGGCAGTCTTTCCGTCATCAACCAATACTTTTTTTACCAATTTGCAGTCTGGCATTGTCCACAATGCAAGCTGGTACTACGTTTTCGTTGTTGCGGTAATTTTTGTCAGCATTGTGTACTTCGCGGTGTCCGGTTACGGCGATATAAAGTTGGGCCCGGACCACTCAGAACCGGATTACAGTTTTGTGTCGTGGTTCGCCATGTTGTTTGCTGCGGGCATGGGTATTGGCCTCATGTTTTTTGGTGTTGCCGAGCCTGTCATGCATTTCATGACTCCGCCGCTTGGTGAAGGAGGGAATGTTTCCGCAGCTCGAGACGCAATGACGCTGACCTTTTTTCACTGGGGTTTGCATGCCTGGGCAGTCTATGTAGTAGTGGCGATGATCCTGGCCTATTTCGGCTATCGTCATGATCTGCCACTGACCTTGCGATCTGCGCTGTATCCCCTGATAGGCGAGCGGATCTATGGGCCGATCGGTACAGCCGTGGATGTGTTTGCCATCATCGGCACCGTTTTTGGTGTAGCAACATCGCTTGGCTTTGGTGTTCAGCAGATAAATTCGGGCCTTAACTACCTGTTCGGTGTTCCGCAAAGCACAACTATTCAGCTTGTGCTTATTGTTGGTACAACCATGCTGGCTACTGTCTCAGTGCTGTTGGGTTTGGATAAGGGCATTAAACGTCTGTCCGAGATAAATATTGTGCTGGCTGTCTGTCTGGCATTGACCATCCTTGCTATTGGCCCCACGATTCTGCTGTTGCAGGCCCTGATGGAGAACACTGGAGTTTATTTATCCGAGATCGTCAGCAAGACATTTAATCTCTATGCATACGACCCGACGGACTGGCTTGGGGGCTGGACGATCTTTTACTGGGGTTGGTGGATAAGCTGGGCCCCTTTCGTCGGGCTTTTTATTGCACGTATTTCGCGTGGTCGAACGGTGCGCGAGTTTGTTATCGGTGTACTGCTCGCACCGACCCTGTTTACCTTTTTCTGGATGACCGTATTCGGCAATTCTGCAATCGAGTTAATACTTAATCAGGGCGCCGGTCAGCTAGCCGTTGCAGTTGGTAAGGATGAATCCGTCGCGCTATTCAAGTTTTTTGAATACCTCCCTTTTACTGAATTTCTCTCTTTACTCGCGATCTGCATGGTACTGGTATTTTTTGTGACCTCCGCCGACTCGGGCGCGATGGTGCTCAACATGCTGTGTTCTTTTGGTGCGGACGATACGCCGGCGCTGCGGCGTATATTCTGGATGGCGGTCATTGGTATTATCGCCATGGTCCTGCTACTTGCAGGCGGATTGTCGGCATTGCAAACAGCAGCGATTGCCAGTGCCTTGCCATTTTCGCTGGCATTGCTAGCGGCTATGTGGGGTTTTCGACAGGCACTCGTTATTGATTTTGCCAAGCGACAGGCCATGGTTGCTGCCACTTTGTCGCCCGCGATCCCGGGGGCTGACGGAGCATGGCAGGAGCGACTGGCTAATCTCATTCACTACCCGTCACGGGAAGAAGTTGATCAATACCTGGAGACGAAAGTTGTGCCGGCGCTCGGACAGTTTCACGACGAATTGCAGGAAAATGGCATAGAGTCGGTGGTTCGCGACAACCGTCAAACAGGAGGCTCGGTTCGCCTTGAGGTCTGGCATGGCGAAGAGCTGGATTTTGTGTATGAGGTTTTCAGCGTGGAACATCCGATGCCACATGCCGCGCTGGTAGGCAATGATTCCTCCGAAGTGGCTGATTCCGATAAATATTTCCGTGCCGAGGTGCACTTTATCGAGGGCGGTCAGGACTACGACATCATGGGCTGGAGCAGTAGTCAGATATTGACTGATCTCGTTGAGCAATACGAGAAACACCTGCACTTTTTGCATGTATTACGTTGATAGATTACCCCGTCTCGTTGGCGGTGCTGGTTAAAAAATAGCCAGCATTGCGCAATTAATGTGAATTATTTAATTCAATAGGTTAAGGTGGCGCTGGTTTCGCACCGAATTGATCGTTAATTTGAATGGGGGATGAATGCCACAACGAAATAAGCTGAACCAAGCCATTGTGACCGCTATAGCCACTCCCACCGGTAGTGTTCCCGCATCCGCCGCAATAGACGAATTGACGGTCACAGCCACCAAAACCGCCGCCAGTGCACAGGATATTCCTGTTACCGTTCAAGCACTTAGCACAGACTCCATCGGCGATCTGAACATCGGCAATTTTGACGATTACGTTCGTTATTTGCCAAACCTGACTTCGGGTGGCCGAGGTCCGGGGCAGGCGTCTATATACATACGTGGCATGGCGACCAGCACCATTTCCGTGCAGCTGGCTGGTGCAAATGGCTCTGCGCCAAATGTTGCGCTATATCTTGATGAACAACCGGTCACATTGGTTGGTCGCAATCTCGATGTTTATGCAGCCGATCTCGAGCGTATAGAGGTGCTGCCCGGCCCGCAGGGTACGCTTTTCGGCGCCAGTTCACAGGCTGGAACCGTCCGACTCATTACTCGCAAGCCGGAAATGAATGTGTTCGACAGCGGCTTTAAAGCCGGCTTCGCACACACCGATGGCGGCGGGAATAGCAATAATGTCGAGGGCTACCTCAATCTGCCTCTGCTTGATGACAGACTGGCGGTGCGTATTGCCGCTTACAACGTAATCGAAGGCGGCTACATTGATAATGTTCCGGGCGAGAAAAAAATTGACCCGGCCAATCCGGGCTTTGGGGGCGGCGCGCCTGCAGCGGCTGACAGGGAAAGCGCCTTTAACACCGCATTGGTGGAGGACGATTTTAACGACAGCTACTATCAGGGCTATCGCGTCGGTGCCAACTACTGGATCAATGATGACTGGCAGTTCCTGCTGCAATTCTCCGGTCAGGAACTCGGTGCCGACGGTGTATTCGATTACGACCCCGATGTTGGTGATCTGCAGGTACAGCGCTACTACCCTGACGAACTGACAGATGAATTTTCGCAAATTGCCTGGACGCTGGACGGCCGTCTGGGTGAGCTCGACCTGATTTACACCGGCGCCTACCTTGACCGTGATGTCGAGCAGTCGATCGACTATACGGGCTACTCGGATGAGGGGCCATTCATCCCGTACTACATATGCGAGTATCCTGGCTATGCGACCTGTAGTTCGCCGGAATTGGGTGTTCGGGTCCGGTCTGATTTCACCCGTGAGACGCATGAAATTCGGGTGGCTACGTCGCAGGAGAATCGCCTGCGGGCCATCGGCGGTGTTTTTTATGAAGACGTCGAATTAATTGAGTTGGGT
>CAYGKB010000033.1:3614-4276 GCA_964350425.1 uncultured Chromatiaceae bacterium
GACCAGGGCTTCGTTCAGAATCGCGTACCACTGATCAATTCAACCGTGGCAGATCCGAACCCGCGTTTGCCCGGTACGGCATTCTTTAACGATATTACCCGCACCGAGGAGCAGATCGCGGTGTTCGGTGAGGTGACGTACGACATTACGGATTGGCTTTCTGTAACGGGTGGTTTGCGCTGGTATGATCTGGAGGTTGATCTGCGCGGCTCCTCTAATTTCGCCTCGCGTTCATCGACACAGGTTGGTGTCAGTCTTGATGACAACCTGGCGCCATTTGCACCGTTGCAAGAAGACGATGTGATACCCAAGGTTACCGTGACGTTGACGCCCAATGACAACCAGCTTTATTACGCCACTTACTCTGAAGGCTTTCGGCCAGGCGGCTTTAACCGTGGCGGCGGGCGAATGGGCACCGGACCAATGCCGCAGGTCACGCCATATACATACGAGACCGATACCATCAAGAACTATGAGCTAGGCTGGAAAACAACCTTGCTGGATGGCGAACTGCAATGGAATGGCGCCGCCTATTTTGTGCAGTGGGATGATATGCAGGTCGCACGTTTTGATCCGCTTGTATTTGGCAATCTGACATTTATTGACAACGCTGCCGATTCAGAAATTCTTGGCGTTGAAATGGATGTTATTTATCAGCCTAC
>CAYGKB010000033.1:4287-13959 GCA_964350425.1 uncultured Chromatiaceae bacterium
GCATTGAGCGTATTTGGCGCACTGTCGTACAACGATACGGAGCTTACCGCTGTGCCGGATGCCGGCAGCGGCACCATTGAGACGGCTCCGGTCGGCAGCCAGCTGGCTTTGTCGCCGAAATGGCAAGCCAATGCCCGGGCGCGCTATACATGGTTTCTGGAAGGTTACGACCTGTATGGTCAGGCCGGCGTCCAGTATGTTGATGACAGTTTCAACTCCATCGTTGCGGCTGAGCGTCGTGAGCAGGACAGTTTCACGACAGTGGATGCCGCCGTTGGCATCAACCGGGATGACTGGAATGTAGAATTGTTTGTCGAAAACCTGACCGATGAGCGTGCGGAACTTTTCATCAATACGCAGGACAAAGACGAACGTATCTTTACCAATCGACCGCGTACCATCGGGGTGCGTTTCTCTTACGACTACTGATAGCCATCCCAGCAATCGCATGACTTTGCGGTTTGTTGCGGAGAGTGGCAATGATGAGCCCCGAGGCAGCAACAGGCGATCAGCAATTGGCAGCAGGGCAGGACCCTGGTGTGTTGCTGCGCGCGGGAAATCTGTCAGAAGCTATCCGCGTATCCCGGCGCAGGCTGGATGCAAACCCGGCCGATACCGATGCCCTTTACATAGCCGCAGTTTGTCAGCGCTATCTCAAAGAGCCCGCGAAAGCGCTGGAAACGCTTGAATACTTGCTGGAATTGCGGCCGGAGTATGGCCGCGCATGGCAGGAGCGCGGCCATTGCCACCGCGTGCTGAATGAAATAGCGGCTGCGATAACAGCCTACGATCAAGCGGTCATGCTGAATCCTGCGCTCCCGGCGAGTTGGGAGGCCCTGCGTGAGTTGCGTAAGGCAGCAGGTGATGACAAAGGTGCGGAAATGGCTGCGGGACAGTTGCAGCGACTGCATGTGTTGCCACCGGAATTGGTCAGTGTTGACAGCATGATGCACGAAGGCAAGTTGCTGAAAGCAGAAAAGCTCTGCCGCGCCTGGCTGAAACAGAATCCCCGTGATGTTGAGGCAATGCGGCTGCTGGCGCAGCTTGGCATGCGACACTACGTGCTTGACGATGCAGAATTCCTGCTTGAAAGCGCACTGGAATTCGAGCCCGGATTCCGTCTGGCACGTTATGACTATGTGCAGGTACTGCACAAACGCCAGAAATTTGCCAAAGCGCTGGAGCAGGCGGCTTTGCTGCGAAAAAGTGATCCGGGTAACGTCTCTTTTGAAATGGCGTTTGCAAATGAAAGTCTGGCAGTCGGTGACTTCGATACTGCACTGAATATTTATGACGCTCTGGTGGCGGCAGACGGACAGCAGCCTAATGTGCACCTCGTTCGTGGCCATGCGCTGAAAACAGTGGGGCGGCAGGACGAGGCAGTGCAGGCCTACGCCACAGCCATTGAGCAGCGCCCGGGTTTTGGCGATGCCTACTGGAGTCTGGCCAATCTAAAAACCTATCGGTTTGACGATGCGCAACTGCAATGTATGCGAACAATCGAGGCGCAGCCGGGTACGTCCCTGGTTGACCGCTACCGCTTGTGTTTTGCTCTGGGCAAGGGGCTGGAGGATCGCGAGCGCTACCAGGAGTCCTTTGACTTTTACAAACGCGGCAATGCGCTCAAAAAATCAGAGCTGCGTTACTCAGCTGAGAAAATGGATGAAGAGTTCAGCAATCAGAAATCCGTCTGTACTGCTGAGTTTTTTGCCGCTGCGCCGCATTCGGGTAATCCGGCTCCCGACCCGATTTTCATTGTCGGCCTCCCGCGTGCCGGATCGACGTTGCTGGAACAAATTCTGGCTTCGCATTCGCAGGTGCAGGGGACTCTGGAGCTACCCAATATACTGGCTATTGCTCACCGGCTTAACGGCCGCCGGCGAAAGCTTGAGAACGCCCGCTACCCGAAAGTTCTGGAGCAGCTCGACGTTACAGCACTGCGCGAGCTTGGGGATGAATACATGCGTGAAACACAGATTTATCGGCAAGGTGCGCCGCGGTTTACGGACAAAATGCCAAATAACTTTCGTCACATTGGTCTTATCAGCCTGATCCTGCCCAACGCGAAAATTATTGATGCGCGCCGCAGTCCCATGGCCTGCTGTTTTAGCGGCTTCAAGCAATTGTTTGCCGAAGGTCAGGAGTTTTCCTATGGTCTGGACGATATCGGCCGATATTACCGCGGCTATGTTGAGCTGATGGACCACTGGGACCAGGTTCTGCCCGGTAAAATTCTGCGGGTGCAATACGAAGAAGTGGTCAACGATCTTGAATCTCAGGTGCGAAGAATTCTTGAATTCTGTGAGCTTGAGTTTGAACCTGGCTGTCTGGAGTTCTATGCGACAGACAGGGCGGTGCGCACCGCGAGTTCGGAGCAGGTTCGCCAGCCTATCTATTTGAGCGGTCTGGAGCAGTGGCGCGCATTCGAGCCGATGCTCGATCCTCTGAAGTCGGCGCTCGGTGATCTGGCGATTTAGTCTAAAGAGCCAAGTAATCATGAATCATAGCCAATTCAGCAGACAGACTATTGCAGTTATTCTTGTGATGCTGTGGGCAGCACCGCTGGCCCACGGCGCGGTTCTGGAAAGCGATACTGCGGTGGCTACCGCCGGATTTTTCCGATTGTCCTGGGAGTCGGCAGAACCCGTGCGTCTGGTCGAGTCGCGCGACAGCGACTTTGCCGAACGGGCGGTCGTCTATGCGGGAGCAGACACGGCACGTGTGGTATCGGGCAAGCCGGACGGTGACTGGCATTATCGCCTTGAGGAGGTGGCGACAGGCAGGGTTGCAGGGCAACCGGTAACAGTAACCGTACAGCACCATACGTTGCGGAAAGCCTGGACATTTTTTGCCATCGGAGCAGTGGTGTTTCTGGCGACAGTCGGGTTGATCATTTCTGGCGGCCGTGCCGGCGGCGGTTTGAACGGCGGCGCGGGGTAAATTAGCCATGAACGCCGTGAATACTGCAATACTTGACAGCAATGTGGGCTGGATGGTGCTGGCCGGTTTTAGCTTTCTGTGGGTCTTCCTCGGCTGGTATCTCGGCCGCAATTCGACTGAGCTGGACGATTACGTCCTGGCAGGCCGTCGTGTCGGAATGGCACTTGGTACAGCGACTGCGATGGCCACATGGGTCACCAGTAACACCACCATGGCGGCACCGCAGATCGCTTTGCAAATGGGCATCTGGGGCATGCTTGGATACTCATTGGGTGCTGTTGGTCTGCTGCTGTTTGCACCGCTAGCAGGCCGCATCCGGCGCCTGATGCCAACCGGCTACACGAGTGGAGATTTCGTGCGCCTTCGATACGGCAAACTGGCCTGGCGCGTGTTTCTGCTTATTTCGTTGTTTTATAGTCTCGGATGGCTCGTAAGTATGGGCATGGCCGGAGGCGTTCTCATCAACGCCCTGACGGGTATTCCCTACCACTTCGGCATGAGCGTTATTCTGATTATCTGTGTCGGCTATACGCTACTGGGCGGATTCCGCGCGGTGATTGGCACCGATTTCATTCAAGCCCTTCTAATATTGAGCGGGCTGATCGTGATCGCCGTACTGGCCGTTGATCGTATCGGTATTGATGAAATTCATGCGGCCGCACTGGAAGAGCGCCCGCAGCTTCTGAATCTGCTGATGCCAGCATCCATAATGTTTTTATTCAACAACCTGCTGTTCGGCGTTGGCGAAATATTTCATTCCAATGTCTGGTGGAGCAGGGCATTTTCATTTCGCGAAGGTGTTGGCAAGCGCGCGTACTTGTTGGCGGGTGTGTTGTGGGCGCCTATTCCTGTAGTTGCTGGTTTCATTGCTCTGGCCGTGCCGGCGCTCAATCTCAATGTACCGGCTGCTGATATGGTCGGGCCTATGGTTGCCGCCAAAGTTCTGGGTACAACGGGAGCCGTTCTGGTGCTGATAATGGTGTTTTCGGCTCTGTCATCCAGTCTTGATTCACTGCTGGCCGCAACGAGTATTCTGGTTGTCGAGGACATTTATCGTCGTCATTTCCGTCCGGCCGCAACGGCCGAGCATCTGCGCAGCGCCACGGCCTGGATAATCGTGGGCCTGGGCGTTCTGACGTGGCTACTCTGCGTGCCGCGTATCACCACGCTTGCAGAACTGCTGTATTTCACCGGCGCATTTGTCGCAAGCACGATCTGGCCGATAGCGGCTGGCCTGTTTCTCCGGACGGCCAGTTCCGGTGGAGCTGTCGCCGGCATGGTGTTCGGCAGCCTTGCGGGAATCGTCAGCTATTTCATCGTTGGTTTTTACGTGGCGGCACTGGTTGGCGCGGCGGTATCTATGGTTTGTGTTCTGGCGGGTATGTGGCTACGGCCGGAAAATTTTCAATGGCGGGCGTTGCAGGAGCAACAGCCTGAACATGAGGTGGCTCGATAATGATCATGTCACAAAGTCTGCTTAGTTTGCTTGTCTATGCAGCAATGGCAGGTGCAATTGCTGCGCCACTGATTCTTGTGGCGCTGTTTATTCGTGATTGGAAGCGCAAGGAACTCTGGTGAATAGCAACGGAAAGCAGGACAAACTGGAAGCCCGCCTGGAGGAGCCGCCGCTGGACTTGCGCGGTTTCGACCGGCCACGCCGGCTGCTCAACAGCATTGAAGAAGATCTGTCGCCGCTGCTGGAGCTGGTGAAACGGCCGGTTGTTACCGCGCGGCAGTTCAACCGTGATCAGTTGCTGCAATTGGCGCGTCTCGCAGCGCGTTTCGAGACGCAGCCGCAGCTTATTACGCGCCCCCTGACCGGAAAAATTCTCATCAGCGCATTCTATGAGCCCAGCACGCGTACACGCCTTTCCTTCGAAAGTGCCTGGCACCGCCTCGGTGGCGACATCATGTCCATTACCGATGCCGCTTCGACCGGCATCGCCAAGGGTGAGCGCTATGCGGATCTCGCCGAGATGCTCAACAATTATTGTGATCTTGTGGTGTTGCGCGACAGTGAACAGGGCTCGGTCTACGAGATGATGGAGGCCCTGAACATTCCGATTATTAATGCCGGCAATGGTCTTGATGAGCATCCCACCCAGGCGCTGGCGGACATCTATGCGCTGCTGAAGTGGGACACCATGCAGATGGTTGCTCCAGCAAAAAATATACGCCGCAGACTGGGTATTATCGGTCAGCCGGGGCGTATGCGCACTGTGCGCAGCCTGTTGCTATTGCTGAGCCGTTTTCCTGAAGCATTTAGTGAAATTATCGTTATTTCGGATGTGGCGGAACCATTTGATAGCGGCCAGCTCGAAGAGCTCAGCGATGCCGGTCTTAAAATACGGGTCAGTGACGATCTGCATACAGAACTGCCGCAGTTGGATGTCATATATCAAAACGCCATTCTCTGGACCGGTGACGACTATGAAACCGTGGGTAACCGGTTCCGATTGGATGCATCTTCGCCCCTGAAGAGCAACGCGATCGTTTTGCACCCGCTGGCACGTGGGCCGGAATTATCCAGTCAACTGGATAACACCAGTCATAACTGGTACTTCGCGCAGGCGCGCGGTGCAGTATTTATTCGTATGGCTCTTCTGGCCACGATTCTCAAAATCTTTGTCTGAGCAACAAATCTTATGTGCGGTATAGCCGGAATATTCAACGCCGACCGGTCGCAGCCGGTTGCCCGCGAAACACTGGTGGCGATGGCTGCCATTCAGCATCATCGGGGGCCGGATGGGTATGGTTGTGAAATTGTCGATGGCATGGGCTTCAGCCATGCGCGCTTGTCCATTATTGATCTGGACACAAATCGCGGTCGGCAGCCTTTTGTCAGCGGCGACGGCAATCTGCTGCTGACGGCCAATGGCGAATTTTATGATTACCAGCGGCTGCGCGCTGACCTGACAGCCACAGGGTCGCGATTTGTGACCAAAAGCGACTCCGAACTGGTGTTCCACCTGTACCGTCGGCATGGATTTCAAAGCATGTTGCCGCACCTGCGTGGCGAGTTTGCATTTGCGCTTTACGATAAACAGGATGATGCGCTGTATCTGGTGCGCGATCGTTTTGGCATCAAACCGCTGTACTGGACGCAAACCAGAGAAGGCATCAGTTTCGGGTCCGAGCTGAAAGTGCTGTTTGCCAATCCGGCGGTTGCACGCCAGTTTTCGGCCCCCGGGTTATTCCATCAGCTTATGCAGACCATGGTTCCCGGTACGACCGCGTTTGAAGGAGTGCACCAGGTCAAGCCCGGTCATTTCGTCAAAATTCAGCGTCGCAACGGCAAATTGCATTTAGAGCAAACTGCTTACTGGGACATGCAATTTCCGCATGCTTCGGAACGTGCCCCCCAGGCAAAGGAAGAGCCGTGGATTGATGGTGTGCGGGAGCAGCTGGTCGAAGCTGTGCAGCTGCGCCTGCAGGCAGATGTGCCGGTGGGTTGCTATTTGTCGGGCGGTATCGATTCCTGTTCGATCATGGGGTTGGCCGCGGCCGCCGCCCAGAGCCCGGTGCAGGCTTTTACCATTGGTTTTGATGCTGAGGCTTATGATGAAACGCCGATTGCGAAACAAATGGCTGATGCAACCGGAGCCAGACAGGAAGTGCTGCGCATCCAGTCGGATCATCTGTATGACTTTTTCGCTGAAACCCTCTGGCATACGGAGCGTACGATCTACAACACTCTCGGTGTCGCCAAGTTGCTGATGAGTCGCCGGGTCAACGCGATGAACTACAAGGTTGTGCTCACTGGTGAAGGTTCGGATGAGCTGTTCGGTGGCTATCCGGCTTTTCGCCGGGATATGTTTTTGCATGGGCTTGACGATCTGCCGGCCGACCAGCGCCGCGAATGGGAAAAGCTGCTTGCCGGCAGCAACGAGCAGTTCCGCGGCGCCATGCTCGCCGAACAGGAATTGAGCGATCCGGCCCTGGATGAATTGATCGGCTTTACCCCGTCATGTCTGCAGCCCTGGCTGGCAGCCGCCCGGCGCGTTCCGGCGCTGTTGCATCCGGATATCCGATCGCAGCTGAATGGCTATGAACCGGGCCGTGCCATTGCTGAAACACTGAATGCCGATGCTGTCGCCGGGCGACATCCGCTGGATAAGGCGCAGTATGTGTGGATCAAGACCATGCTGGAGGGTCAGATACTGACCTGGGGCGGTGACCGGGTGGATATGGCGAACTCGATGGAGGCGCGGCCTGCTTTCCTGGATCATCATCTGGCAGCACTGGCCGCCCAGGTGCCTCCGGAGCTGCGCATCAAAGGTAAAGTCGAAAAGTACGTGCTGCGCGAGGCCATGAAAGGACTGCTTCCTGAGGTGCTGTACAAGCGGGAAAAATTCGCCTTTATGGCGCCGCCGGCCCACACGGATGCCGGCAAGTGGAATGCCATGAGCCGCCTGGCCGACAACTACCTGAGTGATTCGGCCATAGCGGCTACCGGACTGCTGGATGCAGCGGAAGCGGCCAAGGTATTCAGGCTGCATCAAGCCGCTGATACATCGCCTGCGACGCAGGTGCAGCTCGATGCGATCATAAATCATATGCTCGGGGTGCAGATACTGCATGAACACTTTATCGCCGCGGATATTCCGGCCGCAGCCCGCACGCAGGCGGCTGAGCTGGGGTGGAGCTGAACGTTATGCGGGTCAATATTGAACGCATCCGTTCGACGCTGCTCGAATTGTCGAGATTCGGTTTCAACGAACAGGACAAGGGGGTTTATCGGCTCGGCTTTAGCGAAGCCGACATGGCAGCGCGCCGCTGGCTGCTGGAATTGCTGGAAGCCGAAGGGTTTCGGCCCGCCATGGACGGGGCGGCCAATGTCTATGGCCGCATCGGGCCGACGGACAAGCCCACGGTTACACTGGGATCGCATCTGGATTCAGTACCTGCGGGCGGGATTTTTGATGGCGCACTGGGTGTCGTGGCGGGTCTGGAAGTTCTGCGTTTGTGCAAAGAGCACGATACGCAACTGGATTTTCCGCTTGAGTTGATTGCGACCAGTGAGGAAGAAGGGCGCTACGGGGGTATGCTGGGTGCGCAGGCTGTTGCCGGTGTGCTGACCCCGGAGCTGATATTGCAGGCTCACGATGCCGATGAGCATTACCTGGCCGACGCCATGCGCGCCGCTGGGCTGGAACCGCTGGACGCGCTCAATGCGCGCCGGTCAGTTGATTCCATGCGCGCATTTCTGGAACTGCACATCGAGCAGGGGCCGGTGCTGGAAAGCGCCGGCAAAACCATTGGTGTGGTTGACAGTATCGCCGGCGTGTTCAAATGGATTGTGCACCTCAAGGGTAAGGCGGACCATGCGGGCACGGCGCCGATGAATATGCGCAGCGATGCGTTTATGGGGCTTGCGGACTTCGCGCATGAGATTCCCCGCATTATCGAAGAAGACGGCACCGACCGCAGTCGGCTGACCGTGGGCAAGGTGGACTTGCGCCCGGGCAGCCCGCATACAGTTCCCGGGGAAGCGGTATTCACGTTGGTTGGCCGGGACAGTTCAGAGCAGATCATGCGAGATCTTGCCGAAGCCTGCCGCAAAACCCTCTCCGCCATCGCCCGGCGCCACAACCTGATGTTTGAATTTGAGCAGATCAGCTGGCTGGAACCCGTGCCCTGTGATGGCGATCTGGTGGAAATGCTGGAGCAGCAGGCGCGCAGGGCAGGTGCGAATTACATGCGCATGCCCAGTGGAGCCGGCCACGATACGCAATTTATGGCACAGATCACCAAAGCAGGTATGATTTTTGTGCCGTCCGTGGGCGGTGTCAGTCACGCCCCTGACGAATGGACCCACTGGGCAGACGTCGAAACCGGGTGTAACCTGCTTCTGGATGCGGCGCTTCATCTGGCGGAAAAACGATGAGTGAAAAAACCAACAATCTCGCGGTGTTTTGCGACTTTGAGAATGTGGCCCTTGGTGTGCAGGACGCCAAATACACCAAGTTCAATATGCAATTGATTCTCGAACGGCTGCTTATAAAGGGTTCGATCGTTGTCAAAAAAGCCTACTGTGACTGGAGCCGCTACAACTCATTCAAGCCGGCGATGCATGAAGCAGCATTCGAGCTGATTGATATCCCCCACGTGCGCCAGTCCGGGAAGAACTCGGCTGACATACGCATGGTCGTTGACGCGCTGGATCTTTGCTACACCAAGACGCATGTGGATACCTTTGTGATTGTCAGCGGCGACTCCGACTTTTCACCACTGGTCAGCAAGCTGCGGGAAAACGCCAAAACCGTAATTGGGGTCGGAGTAAAAAATTCAACATCGGACTTGCTGATCAGTACCTGCGATGAATTTATTTTTTACGACGATCTCGTCAGTGCTCTGCCCAAGCGCCAGCCGGCCGCGAAAAAGACGCGCACAAAAGCGTCCAAAAAATCGCCGCGCAAAGACAAGGCGCAGCAGGCAATTGATCAGGTACTGCAGACTGCAGAGGCGCTGCGCAGCGAACGCGGCACCGGGGAAAAACTCTGGGGTTCGATGGTCAAGCAGGCTTTAAAGCGCCGCAATCCCGGATTCAGCGAAAGCACTTTCGGCTTTGCTTCATTTAGCGAACTGCTGGAAGAGGCGCGCGATCGCGGCGAGCTGCAACTGGAACTGGATGAAAAATCCGGCGGCTATATTCTTACCCTGAACTAACCGGCATTCCGGCGGCGTTTATTGCGCCATGAACCGCACAAGCTCCGCATTGAACCGCCTGGT
>CAYGKB010000034.1:0-13478 GCA_964350425.1 uncultured Chromatiaceae bacterium
CAGGGCGTTTATCTTGTTGTGCTCAAGCAGGTGCACGGCTTCGGCCGCCAGCATGTCGGGCGTAGCGGTCTTGCCGCCCACCGTCATCACGTCTGCCATCGCTGCCGTGCGCACATCCGTGCCGCTGTCGAGTGTGCGGCGCAGGTCACCGTCAGTAAAGACACCCAGCAATTCGCCGTGGTCGCCGCAAATAGCCGTCATACCCAGCCCCTTGCTGGTCATTTCCAGTAGTCCGGCCGACAGGCCGGTATCCGGACCCACGCAGGGAATTTCCTCGCCGGTGTGCATCAGGTCTGCCACGCGCAGCAGCAGCTTTCTGCCCAGCGCGCCGCCGGGGTGCGACAGAGCAAAATCTTCCTGGGTAAACCCGCGCGCTTCCAGCAATGCCACCGCCAGCGCATCGCCCATGGCCAGTGCTGCGCTGGTGCTGGCGGTTGGCGCAAGATTGAGCGGGCAGGCTTCCTCGCTGACCGACAAGTCCAGTGTCACTTCTGCGGCTTCGGCAAGTGTAGACGTCAGGTTGCCTGTCAGCGTGATCAGGCTGATGCCCAGACGTTTAAGCAGCGGCAGCAGCGTGACAATTTCCGAGGTTTCGCCGGAATTGGAAAGTGCGATCACAACGTCATCGCGGGTGATCATGCCCAGGTCACCGTGACTGGCTTCAGCGGGATGGACAAAAAAAGCCGGCGTGCCAGTGCTGGCAAGGGTGGCGGCCAGTTTGCCGGCCACGTGGCCCGATTTGCCCATGCCGGTAACCACCACCCGGCCGCGGCAGTTCAGACACAACTCGCAGGCCCGCGCGAAATCCTCGCCTATGCGCGGTATCAGCTCACTGATCGAACGGGCTTCGATCTCCAGTACCCGTCGGGCGGTGGCGCCCAGATCCGTCTGCACGGGCGTTTTGTTCATGCGCGGTTTCTCCGTTGTGCCGGCGCTCAGAGGGCATCGCTCAGCAACCAGATCTGATACAGCACAAAACCTGCCAGCAATATCAGGCCCATCGCTCTGCCTATACCCGGCTTGCCAAAGGGATTGTACGTCAATCGCAACAGCGCCACCGTAAACACCAGCATGACCGGGTAATGCTGTCGGATTACCGAAGTGTCCAGTTCACCGGGACCGGCAATGCCGGCAGCGCCAATGACCGCGAGCAAATTGAACACATTCGAGCCGATGACATTGCCGATGGCGATACCGGCTTCGCCGCGCAGCGCACTGATGACGGATACCGCAAGTTCCGGCAGGCTGGTACCGACCGCAATGATTGTTAGGCCGATGACCAGATCGGAGACCCCGAAAGTGCGAGCCAGGCTAGCGGCACCGTCCACCAGCAATTCGGCACCGATCAGCAGCACCGCAAAGCCTATCAGCAGGGCACCGCCGGCTCGCCACGGCGACATGCTCGGCGGCAGTTCCTGCACGGCCTCGGCGATAACCGGGTCGCCCGGCCGCAGGCGCTGGCCGGTGCGGCTCACCCAGTAAAGAAACAATGCCAGCGCGATAAGCAGGATGATTCCGTCTATGAAATCCAGTGAGCCGTCGAGCAGCAGGGCGCCGGCCCCGATACTGACAGCAAACAGCACCGGCAATTCGGTACGCAGGGTGGCGGAAATTTCATGACTTATTGGTCTGAGCAGGGCGGAAGTGCCCAGCACCAGACCTATATTGGCGATATTGGAGCCCAGCGCGTTGCCGACAGCCATGCCAGTGAGGCCGTCGCGGGCGGCGGATATCGAGACCATGACTTCTGGTGCTGAGGTGGCAAAAGCGACTACGGTCAGGCCGATAACAACGGGCGGCACGCCAAGCAGTCTGGCAACGGCACCGGCGCCGGCGGAAAACCGGTCAGCGCCCCAGATCAGCATCACAAAGCCGGCGAGAGTATAAGAAAGGTCGATGAGCATGTCATCGGCATGATACCTGCTAGCGCATAGAGACACAGTCGATTTGTCTCTACAATATGCCGCCAGTCTTCAGGAAACTTTTTGTTATGACACCCAGCGACATCGAACAACTTATTGCTGACGGCATACCCGGTTGCCGTGTGCAGGTTTCGAGTGATGACAACACTCACTTTGAAGCGGTGATTGTTGCGGAGGATTTTGCCGGCAAACGGCAGTTGCAGCGCCATCAGATGGTCTACAAAACGCTCGGGAGCCGCATGGGCGGCGACATACATGCCCTGTCTATCACTGCGCTGACCCCTGAGGAACAGGGCAGCGCCTGAAGCTGCAGGTAGTTATGGAGAAACTGGCGATCAGGGGCGGCCGGGTCCTGCAGGGCGAAACGGTTGTTTCGGGGGCAAAGAACGCCACCCTGCCAATACTTGCCGGCGCCCTGTTGTCCGAAGGCAAGGTGCGGGTCGCTAATGTGCCGCACCTGCGCGACGTGACCACCATGGTGCAGCTGCTCGGACGCATGGGCGTGGACGTGCTGCTGCATGACCCCATGGAAGTCGAAGTGGATGCTTCGGGTATTCGCGAATTCAGCGCACCCTACGATCTGGTCAAGACCATGCGGGCGTCCATACTGGTGCTGGGTCCGCTGCTGGCGCGTTTTGGCCGGGCCGATGTGTCCCTGCCGGGTGGTTGTGCCATTGGTGCACGCCCGGTGGATCTGCATGTCAAAGGGTTGCGGGCACTGGGTGCCGAGATAGAAATCGAGGATGGCTACATTCGCGCGCGGGCCGAGCGGCTCAGGGGTGGCCATGTGTTTTTCGATGCGGTGTCGGTCACCGGTACGGAAAACCTGCTCATGGCAGCGGTGCTGGCAGAAGGGGAAACCGTGCTGGAAAATGCCGCACGTGAACCCGAGGTAACTGATCTGGCCGAATTTCTGACATCCATGGGGGCCCAGATTGCAGGTGCCGGCAGTAACCGCATCGTGGTGCAGGGTGTGGCGAGTCTCGCCGGCACCAGTTACCGGGTGCTCCCTGACCGCATCGAAGCAGGCACATTCCTGGTTGCCGCGGCAATGACCGGCGGCAGGATACGCCTGCGCCGGGTTGATCCCAGCCATCTAGAGGCGGTGCTGCAAAAGCTTCAGGAAGCCGGCGCGAGTATTGCCAGCGGTGACGACTGGGTGGAACTCGATATGCATGGCCGTGAATTGCGCGCTGTTGATCTCAGCACCGATCCCTATCCGGGCTTTCCGACTGATATGCAGGCCCAGTTTGTGGCGTTAAACAGCATCGCCGCCGGCACCGGTGCGGTATCGGAGACGATTTTCGAGAACCGTTTCATGCACGTACCTGAACTGCAGCGTATGGGCGCCGATATCAGCTTGCAGGGCCATACCGCTATCGTTCGCGGTGTTGACCACCTGCGTGCGGCTCCGGTCATGGCGACCGATCTGCGTGCTTCGGCAGGGCTGGTGCTGGCGGCCCTGGTAGCCGAGGGCGAGACCGTTGTTGACCGCATTTATCATATTGATCGCGGCTATGAGTGCATCGAAGAAAAACTGCGTAATCTGGGGGCCGACATCCGGCGGCTAGCCTGAAGTTCAAGCGTTTTTGCGGCTTGTAACGGTAGGCAACCCAGACTGGCCCTGTGTATAATCCACGCCCCGGGCACCGGCTTGGCCGTTCGCATGCCCGATCCCGAATATTAACGATGATGACCTGACTATCAGTCCGACGATGTGCCATGCGCAGGTACTCGGACCGAGGTCAACTAATGAACAGATAAATGGTGGGGACACCCTATGAGCGAAGACAACGGTCTTAGCCGGCGACGATTCCTGACCGTGGCCACCAGCATAACCGGCGCTGTCGGTGCGGTAGCCGCAGCAGTTCCGTTTTTATCCTCCTGGCAACCAAGTGCGCGGGCACGGGCGCTGGGCGCGCCGGTTGAAGTGGATCTGAGCAAGCTGGAAGAGGGCGCGATGATGCGCGTTATCTGGCGCGGCAAGCCGATTTCCATTCTGCGGCGCTCGCCGGCAATGCTGGAGCGCCTGGCCGGCAGCAAGGCCGAGCTGCGTGATCCGGACTCCGAAGTTAAGGATCAGCAGCCGGACTACGCGGCGAATGCGACCCGCTCGTTGAAACCCGAATTTCTGATTGTGATCAGTAACTGCACGCATCTGGGCTGCGTTCCGGTGAACCGCTTTGAAGTGGCGCCTGCTGATCTGGGCGCCGACTGGGTGGGCGGATTCTTCTGCCCCTGTCACGGTTCCAAATTTGACCTTGCCGGCCGCGTCTACGCCGGCGTTCCGGCACCGACCAATCTGGTCGTGCCGCCGCATCGTTATATAGGTGACAAGACCCTGCTGATTGGTGAAGACACGGAGGTGGCAGCGTGAGCGACGCACAAGTGAATCAGGGTCGCGGTGCCCGGTTGCTGGCGTGGATCGATGCCCGGTTCCCGCTCAGCAAGATGATGAAGGAACATGCCACCGAGTATTACGCCGGCAAGAACTTTAATTTCTGGTATGTATTTGGCGTGCTGGCCATCGTGGTGCTGGTAATTCAGCTGCTGACCGGCATTTTTCTCACCATGAACTACAAGCCGTCCGCAGCGGATGCTTTCGCATCGGTGGAATACATCATGCGCGATGTGGAATGGGGCTGGCTGATTCGTTACCTGCACAGCACCGGCGCATCAGCCTTCTTTATTGTTGTATACCTGCACATGTTCCGCGCGATGCTGTACGGTTCCTACAAAAAGCCCCGCGAGCTGTTGTGGCTGATCGGTATGCTTATTTATGTAGCACTGATGGCAGAGGGTTTCTTCGGCTATCTGCTGCCCTGGGGCCAGATGTCCTACTGGGGCGCGCAGGTGATTATTTCCCTGTTCGGTGCGCTACCGGTGGTCGGCGACCCGCTGGTCGAATGGATTCGCGGTGACTACAGCATTTCCGATATCACGCTGAACCGGTTTTTTGCGCTGCACGTCATCGCCGTGCCGCTGGCACTGGTGATGCTCGTGGTAATGCACATTCT
Source organism: uncultured Chromatiaceae bacterium (assembly GCA_964350425.1). GTDB lineage: Bacteria > Pseudomonadota > Gammaproteobacteria > Steroidobacterales. Next base: position 4,940 of record CAYGKB010000034.1, read on the forward strand.
GGCGCTGCATGAGACCGGGTCCAACAACCCGGACGGCATCGAGATAAAAGAGAACAAAGGTCCGGATGGGATTCCGGTGGATGGCATTGCCTTCCATCCGTACTACACCGCCAAAGATTTGGTGGCGATCATCATATTCCTGATTCTGTTTCTGGGCGTGGTGTTTTTTGCGCCGGAAATGGGCGGCTACTTTCTGGAACACGCCAATTTTGAGCCGGCAAATTCACTGAAGACACCTGAGCATATTGCGCCGGTCTGGTACTTCACACCGTTCTACGCCATTCTGCGTGCTGTGCCGGACAAGCTGGGCGGTGTGCTGCTGATGGGCGCTGCTATTGTCGTGCTGTTCTTCCTGCCCTGGATAGATCGCAGCAAGGTCAAGTCCATCCGCTATCGCGGCTGGGGCTACAAAGGCGCGCTGGCTGTGTTCGCGGTTTCTTTCCTGGTGCTGGGGTTCCTTGGTATGCAGCCGCCAACCGATACCTACACGCTGCTGGCGCGTATCTGCACCGTGCTGTACTTCGGGTTTTTTGTTTATTTGTACATCTATACCGGCAAAGAGCAGGGTAAACCTGTGCCTGACCGGCTGACGTACCACGGGTAAGCGGGAGAAATCGTGATGATGAACAAGTTGAATAAACTCCCGCTGCCGGCATTACTCGCAACCTTGGTGCTGCAATCACCGGCGCTGCATGCAGCCGGTGGCGGTGCTGCATTGCAGGCGGCCGGCAATGATGTGGCTGATGTCGCATCCCTGCAGCGGGGGGCGCGCAATTTCGTCAACTATTGTATGGGTTGCCATTCGGCTAAATACATTCGCTACAACCAGTTGCAGGAGGCGCTGCATCTGACTGAAGAGCAGGTTCTGGAAAACCTGATGTTTGCAGCGTCCAAGGTAGACGAAATGATGGTGTCGGCCATGCCGGCTGATGATGCCGGCCGCTGGTTCGGTCAGACACCGCCCGATCTGACGCTGGTGGCCCGCAGTCGCGGAACGGACTGGGTCTACACTTTTCTCAAATCGTTCTATGTAGACGATCAGGCTATGACCGGCACTAATAACCTGGTGCTGCCGAATGCCAGCATGCCCCATGTGTTGTGGGAACTGCAGGGCCTGCAGGCGGCTTCATTCAGCAGTTCGGTTGATGAAGATTCAGGTGAGACTGTGGAGCACTTCGGCGATCCGGCGCATTTCGAGAGCTTCACACCGGTTTCCGAAGGCTCTCTGTCGCCGGAGGAATACGACCAGTTTGTGCGCGACATAGTGAACTTTCTGGACTGGGCAGGCACGCCGGAGCAGCTGCAGCGGCGCACGCTCGGTATCTGGGTGTTGCTGTTCCTGTTCGTGTTCCTGATGTTTGCATGGCTGCTTAAAGTGGAAATCTGGAAGGACGTAAAATGACTCTGTTTTCAAACCCGACTTGCTTTCAGAGTCACCGTGCCCGTCTGGTAATGGCTGAAAAAAGCATCAGCATCGACATTGTCGATGTTGACGGCGCCAATCTTCCTGAGGATTTGCTGGATCTGAATCCTTATCACAGTGTGCCCACGCTGGTTGACCGGGATCTGGTGCTCTATGACTCGCGGGTCATCATCGAATATCTGGATGAGCGCTTTCCGCATCCGCCGTTGATGCCGGTTGATCCGGTTACGCGGGCGCAGTTTCGTCTGGCGCTGTTCCGGATCGAAAAAGACTGGTATTCGCAGGCCGAGCAAATTGAGAATGCGGCCGACAAGCGCGCCGCAACGCGCGCACGCAAGATACTGACCGAAAGCATTCTGGCCAGCGCGCAGGTTTTTACGATCAAAAAATTCTTTCTCAGCGACGAGTTTTCGCTGGTTGACTGCAGCATCGCGCCGATACTCTGGCGCCTGCCTGTTTACGGCATTGAACTGGATTCGTCAGCCACGGCGGTGCAAAAGTACATGGATGAAGTGTTCAGTCGGCCGTCATTCCAGCTCAGCCTGACCGAGCTCGAACAGGAAATGCGCCAATAGCGGCGGCAACCGGCTTGTGAGCGATACTTCTACATCGGCACGCCCGTACTTGCTGCGCGCTCTGCATGAATGGATGAGCGACAATGGCCAGACCCCGCAGGTCATTGTGGATGCCACGGCCGAAGGTGTCAGCGTGCCCGCCGAATTTGTTGAAGACGGCCGGATCGTGCTGAACATGTCCTGGTCGGCGACCCGCAATCTGCAGATGGACAACGACTTTGTCTGCTTTGATGCGCGTTTTTCCGGCACACCTTTCGCTGTCAATTTTCCCGTTAGTGCTGTCGAAGGCATTTATGCTCGCGAATCCGGGCAGGGCATGATTTTTCAGGACGAACCGGGTAGCAACAAGCCGGCGGCGGACCCGGCGGCCGATAGCGATGCGCCTCCCGCCGGAGACGATAACGACGAGCCGCCGGCGCGCGGCCGGCCCGGGCTGCGGGTAGTTAAATAGGCGGTCGCCTTCAGTTTTCGAGCAGCCAGCGCTCGGCTTCATCCAGATCTTCGAAGGCCCGGTAGTTCATGCCACGATTCCGTGCCACGGATTCGAAATCCCGGGCGATCTGCAGCTGTGCGCCGCTGGTTACGCAGGCCAGGCGATGGAAGCGGAACACCAGCATGTCTTCCAGCAGTTTGTCTCCCATGCCCATCAGATCGAAAATATTGCCGATGGTGTACGTCAGCTCGCGTTCATCCATCAGCACACGGTGGATATTTTCGCGATCGCAGACTTCTGCAAGTTCGGCGGCGAAATCCTGCGCTTCGGTATTTCCAGCCTGTGTCGGCGAATGGGTGACCAGGAGATAGCGGTCACGTACTTCTATGGTGGGTTCTAAAGCCATTTATGCAAAGTGTGCGTCTACGACGGCGCACAGGGCATGGATGGTAAGCAGATGCACTTCCTGGATGCGCGCTGTGCGGTCATGCGGAACGCGCAGTTCTATGTCTGCATCGCGCAGCGCTGCGGCTATCAGCCCGCCATCCCTGCCGGTCATTGCAATTACCGTCATGTTCCGTTCGTGCGCACTGCGTATTGCCGCCAATACGTTGTCGGAATTTCCTGAGGTAGAAATGGCCAGCAATAAATCCTGGCGTGACCCCAGCGCACTGACCTGCTTGGCGAAGACCTCTGCAAAGCTGTAATCGTTCGCGATGGCCGTCAGCGTCGAACTGTCGGTGGTCAGCGCCACGGCTGGCAGCGGTCGCCGCTCGGTTTCAAACCGGTTCAGCAGCTCGGCCGAGAAATGCTGCGCATCGGCAGCCGAACCACCGTTACCGCAGGCCAGAATCTTGTTGCCGGCTTCAAGTCGATTGCAAATCAGGGCCGCGGCCCTGGCAATGTTTGCCGACATGGCAGCCGCTGCTTGTTGCTTAGCGTCAATGCTGCCGCTGAATTGCTCGGCAACCAGCTTGTCGATATCCATGCGCGCGAATATACACCAACCGTTCGCGCGTTGTTACCGGCGCGGCGCCTCAGGGCGTGGCATCGAAAGCCCGTTTGCACCAGCTGGCAGCAGGGCGGTCGAGCGGGCCGTGCAGGGCCAGAACGTCAAAGCGCAATGGCTTGCTGCGCAGCTCTTTGTGGCGCTGCAGGTAGCAATGTGTGGCGCGCAGAATTTTTTTCTGTTTGGCCGGTGTAACGGATTGCAGGGCACCGCCATGAGTCTGGCGGGCGCGATAGCGAACCTCGACTATTACCACGCAGTTGTTGTCCAGCATGATCAGATCCAGTTCGCCGGATTTGCAGCGGAAATTTGCTTCGAGCAATTGCAGGCCGCGCTGCTGCAGCCAATGACAGGCTATTTTTTCGGCCGCTGAACCGTGTTCCAGGTGGGTTGCGGTCAAGCCGCGCTCATTGCTGTGACAGGACTATTTCGGCGTCCTGGGTCAGGCCTCGCTGCACGTCGGGAAGGGTGCGGGTGCGGCCCCGCTCCATGCGGGCCCATTTCAGCTCGCGATGTATGACGCCGGCAGCATCGGCTTTCAGTTTGCCTGTCATACCGTCCATGATAAGTCCGCGGGCCGCCGAGCGCCCCTGCAGCAGGGCGCTGAGGGAATAGCTGTCATAGCCCAGAGCATAGAACCGCGCCAGTTGCACCGGCCGATTGCCCCAGTGTCGCTGCAGCGTGGCCTGGTGTTCCGCAACGGGCTGGCTGGGTTCGAGCAGCCAGGGGATGTCAGGAAAATACATTCCATTCAGATCGCTGTTGTCAGTCGTGCCGGGCTGGAAAATATCTGAAGTTGCATAGGTGGGTATTTCTCCCGCGTAGTGGAACCGCAATTGCGGTTTGATCAGCCGAGCTGCCTTGGCCTTGCTGGCAAGAAATATAAAGTCCACGTCCTGTCGGCGGCGCGGCTCGAATTCGAGTTTTTTGCCCAGATTTGCCGCCAGCCTGTCGCGGCGCGCGTAGCTTTCATCGAGCAACAAAATGCGCTGGATTGCGGCCGAGTAGTCGGTTGCGGTAGTGACATAGCCGCTGGCTGCCAGCAGTTTGCCGCGACGGTTTTGCAATTCTGCCTCGAAAGCAGCCAGCACCCGCCGACCCCACTCGGAATCCTCCACCAGCGCAACGGCGTTGACCAGGCCTTCATCGGTGGCGCGAATGGCTGCTGCACGGGCTTCGTCCTCGGGCGCCAGTGCAAACTGGTACAGATAACCGGAGCCGCCTGAATCCTCGGGCGCTGTGTTCAGCGTCAGGGTGGTCACATCAGTAACCAGCGGCGCAATGGCAGCAACCTGATTTTTCAGCAGCGGGCCGATGACAAAACTGGCGCCATCCAGCACGGCCCGCTTGTAGGCTTCTGCGGCGCCGTTGCCTGCCGTGTCATAGATTTTCACTGCGGGGCGCCGGGTTTCGTTGCCGAGTTCAAAATGCGCTGTCAGGTAGCCATCCCGAATGGCTTCACCGAAAGCTTTTTGCTTGCCCGACAGCGGCAGCAGCAAGGCCACCTGGCGCGGATAACTTGACAATGCCGTGAGGCCCGGCAGGACATCCTCGGCCAGCAGCCGGCTGGCCGGATGACCGGGGTTGCCGTTGCGCCAGCCGTTCAGTGTGGCATAGAGGTTGTTAAGTGAGCCCCGGTCACGAAAAGCCAGATGGCCGATTTGCAGCCAGCCGGTCACGACCGGGTCGCCATCGCGGGCGACCGGATTGGGAGGTATGCTGGCGCCGGCCTTTTGCAGCCCGCTCCAGATCAGGCGACGATTGGCTTTAATGGCGGCAGCACCGTCCAGCACCTGTTCGCGCTGCAACAGGGTGCGCACGGCGGACTCCACGCGGCCAAGCAAAAACAATGCTTCGGAGCGCAGCAACAGGATGCGGTCGGCGGCACTTTGGCGATCGGTGCTTGATACACGATTCAGAGCTTCCAGAGCAGCTGCCGGCTGGCTGCGCGCCAGCTGCAGCTCAGCGGTGACCTCGGCCCACACAGCCAGGTTGCCCGGAGCGATGTCATCCCCGGCCTGATTCAGAATCCGTTCGGTGCCATCCAGATCATTGGCCAGGTAGAGTTCGCCGGCCGCAAATATCAGGTAGCGCTGTCGCTGTTCACCGGTGCTGGTTACAGCCAGATCCAGATAGGTGCGGCTGGCGGCCAGGTGATCGCCCTGGGATGACAGTGACCGCGCGGCCGTTGCGCTGCCGTCATCAGCCTGTTGCATGGGTGCGCAGGCTGCAAGCAGCAGACAGCTCAGCAGCAATGCCACAACATTGCGGCATGGCCGCTTGTCGGGCTGTGATAACGTGCGCCTCATCTTGAGCATGTGATTTTGTGAGTCTTGCATTGGGTCCGGACGTGATTGCGAAAAGCGGAACGTTGTTTGTTGTCGCCACACCGATTGGCAATCTTGATGATATCAGCGTTCGGGCCCGCGCTGTGCTGGAGTCGGCAGCAGTGGTGGCTGCCGAGGACACCCGTCGCACGGGCAAACTGCTGGAACTGCTGGGGATTCGCAACCGGCTGGTATCCTGCCATGAACACAATGAAGCGCAGCGCATCAGCGAAATGCTGGCAGCATTGGAACAGGGTGATGATATTGCGTTGGTGAGCGATGCGGGCACGCCGCTGATCAGCGATCCGGGCTACGCGCTGGTCAGGGCCGCGGCAGAGCGGGGTTTTCGCGTCAGCCCGGTGCCGGGCTGCAGTGCTGCGGTGGCGGCGCTGTCGATAGCAGGGTTACCCACTGATGCGGTTTTATTTGCCGGGTTTCTGCCTGCTTCCGGCACGCAACGCCGTGCTCGACTGGAGCAACTCGCGGCGCGCGGTGAAACGCTGGTGTTGTTTGAATCTGTGCACCGTATCAGGACCACGCTGGACGATTTGCTGCAGCAGTTTGGCGCCGACCGACCGGCCATGGCGGCGCGTGAGCTCACCAAACTGCATGAGAGCATTTATCGCGGCAGCCTGGCCGAGGTGGCAGCACAGCTTGCTGCCGATCCCGGTGCCGGCAAAGGCGAGTACACGCTGGTCATTGGCGGTGCCGCAGCCGCACCGGCTGAAGCGGCGGCCATTGACCGGACCCTGACGGTACTGCTTGGCTACCTGGGTGTCCGCCAGGCTGCCGAAGCTGCGGCCAAACTGCTTGGCGTCCGCAAGAACGAAGCCTATAAACGCGCATTGCAGTTGCGCGAATCTTCAGATCGGGACTATTAGGCGCTGCGCGACCGCCTGCACAGCAACGTGATATCGGGATTGCGCTAAGTAGCTGATTCAGCTAGAGTTCGCCGCGGAGTCGGCCAGGCAATCGCTCGCGCAAGCGGGAGGAAAGTCCGGGCTCCGGCGGGCAGGGTGCCAGGTAACGCCTGGGGGGCGCGAGCCCACGGAAAGTGCCACAGAAAATATACCGCCAGCATTGCTGGTAAGGGTGAAATGGTGCGGTAAGAGCGCACCGCGCGGGTGGCAACACGCCGCGGCACGGTAAACCCCATCCGGAGCAAGACCAAATAGGGAAGCGTATGCCTCGCCCGCGGGTGCTTCCGGGTAGGTCGCTTGAGGCCGGTGGTGACATCGGTCCCAGATGAATGATTGCTCACGACAGAACCCGGCTTATCGGCCGACTCCAACTTTCCCTCCTAAGCGACTGAAAAATCAGGTTTGCAGCGCAGCTGTCGCAGACGCCAATCCCACCGCTAAGTCACTGTCCCACAAGAATTAATCGCATTTTTGTGTTGACAGCCTGCGGTCTGACTCCCTATAGTGTCGCGAAGTAGTAAAAAAGTGGCAAAAAGTGGGAGGAAATGGGCCCCGTGTCCTGTGCAACATGTTTCGTGGACCTGCAAAAGTCACCCTTGATAGCAAAGGGAGGATGGCGATTCCGACTCGATATCGCGAGGCGGTTGCTGCCCGTTGTGAAGGCCATTTTGTTGCAACCATCGACCGTGACCCGTGCCTGCTGCTGTATCCCTTGCCGGACTGGGAAGAGGTCGAGCGCCGACTGATGCGCTTGCCGGCCAACAAGCCGGCAGTGCGCGCTTTCCAGCGCCGCATGGTGGGCCATGCGGTGGAAATGGAAATGGACAGCCACGGCAGGATTCTGATCTCGAAAGAGTTGCGCGATATCGCCGGACTGGATCGTCAGGCGATGCTGATTGGTCAGGGCAACAAGTTTGAGCTTTGGGATGAAGGACGCTGGAACCAGTGGATGGATGAGAGCAGCAACGGCATTGCGGAATTGCCGGAAGAGCTCGAGTCAATACAGCTGTAAGGACCAAAACCCGTCTGTTGAACAAGAGTGACGGGTAGCGGGGGCGAGGAAGCAGCGGTTAAGGCCGCGGAGCGTGCGGATGAGTGCCGGGGAAGGCCAGCACGTTCCGGTACTGCGGGATGCGGTGCTGGAGCAGCTGGAGGTACGTGCAAACGGAACCTACATAGACGGCACTTTCGGTCGCGGCGGTCATAGCAGGGCAATCCTCGAACAACTGGGTTCAGGCGGCAGGTTGTTGGTGGTGGACCGCGACCCGCAGGCGTTACAGGCCGCCACTCAACTGGCGGCTGCAGACGCGCGGGTTACGGCGGTGGCGGGAAGTTTCGGAGAAATCGGTGCAATTGCTTCAGCGCACGGCGTGTTCGGCGAAGTGGACGGCATTGTTCTCGATCTTGGCGTGTCTTCACCACAACTTGATGACGCGGAACGTGGTTTCAGTTTTTTGCGGGACGGACCGCTCGACATGCGGATGGATCCATCGGCGGGCATGTCGGCAGAAGACTGGCTTAACAGCGCCGCCGAAAAAGATATGGCCAGGGTAATTGCCCGCTATGGAGAGGAACGCAACGCGCGAAGGATCGCGCGGGCCATCTGCAACGCAAGAACGCAACAAAGAATAAGCCGAACACGGCAGCTGGCGGAACTTATAGAACACGTCATGCCGCGGCGGGGGAAAGGGAAGCACCCGGCCACCAAGACATTTCAGGCGGTGCGGATACATATAAATAATGAGCTTGGCGAATTGCAGTCTTTTCTGGGTAACGTATTAGCTGTGCTGCGGCTCAACGGCCGGCTGTGCATCATCAGCTTTCACTCGCTGGAAGACCGGCTGGTGAAACG
>CAYGKB010000035.1:0-12808 GCA_964350425.1 uncultured Chromatiaceae bacterium
TGATGAGCCTGTTTCTGGAGGTCATGCAGCGTGAAGTGAATGTGCTCCATCGCAAGAACGTGCGGATTCGCTTTGTGGGCGCGCGCAAGCAGTTGTCGGCCCGTCTGCAGCGCAAGTTGGCGGAGGCTGAGGCCAAAACGGCTGACAACACGCACATGGAGTTGGCACTGGCGGTGGCTTACGGCGGTCGCTGGGATATTGTTGAGGCTACACGCCGGATATGCGGAAAGGTGCAGAAGGGCGAACTGGATGCTGCTGCAATAGACGAGCATGCATTTGCCGGCGAAACTTCTCTTGCCGGCATGCCGCCCCTGGACTTACTGATTCGCACGGGTGGCGAACGGCGCATCAGTAATTTCCTGCTCTGGGATATGGCATACGCCGAACTGTATTTTACCGACGCCCTGTGGCCTGAGTTCGACCAGGGAGAATTGCAGGCCGCGCTGGATTTCTATGCCAGCCGGCAGCGTCGCTTCGGTCGCACCGGGGATCAGGTTTCCGAACCCGTGGCATGAGCACACTGGGCAAGCGCATAGTTACGGCTGCCGTCCTGATCGTTGCCGTCCTTATCGTGCTGTTTGGTCAGCCGCCGCCCGCCGCGGCATGGTTTTTCAGCGCCTGTTTGCTGATGGGATGCTGGGAGTGGTCCGGCTTTTTTGCCGCGGGCGCGTGGCCACGTCTTGCTTACCTGGTGTCAGGCATACTGCTTGCCGCAGGCCTGCTGCTGGTATTGCCGGCGAATCAGCCGCCGCTTGCGCTATTAGCGGCTGCGGCATGCTGGTGGTTGCTGGTGACGGCCGGACTTTACGCCCGCGAGGTCCGCTACCCGCCGGGGCTGGTGGCAGTGGCCGGCTACCTGGCTTTGCTGCCGGCATGGGCGGCATTGCTCTGGATACTCGCGGAACCGCAGGGGGCATGGCGGCTGGTGTGGTTGATTGCCGTGGTCGCGGCTGCGGATACTGGTGCCTATTTCACCGGTAAGGCTATCGGCCGTCGCAAACTGGCACCGCAGCTAAGTCCCGGCAAGACGATTGAGGGCATGGCGGGCGGTTTGCTGGCTGCCACCGGTGTGGCTGTCGGAGGCGCATGGTTGCTGGACGAGTCGCTGTGGCGCTTTGCACTGGCGGGACCCCTGATAGCCGTCGTTTCGGTCGTCGGCGACCTCACGGTCAGCGCCGCCAAACGGAACGCCGGGCTCAAAGATTCCGGCTGGATACTGCCGGGACATGGCGGAATCATGGATCGCAGCGATAGCCTGGTCGCCGCCGCGCCGTTTTTTGCGCTGGTATTGAGTCTTTAGGGCTGTTCTGTTGTCTCAATTGCTGGCAACCGGGCGCGCAAATGCGGCGCAGCAAGAGTAAAATGCACTTATGAATATGGTGGTAGTTTCAGTGTTGGCTTTTGTGCTTGCGATCGGTGTGCTGGTTGCGGTGCATGAATGGGGGCACTACATCGTGGCCCGCTTGGTTGGCGTCAAAGTGCTGCGGTTTTCGGTCGGTTTTGGCAAGCCACTGTGGCGCCGTCGCAGCGGGCCGGATCAGACTGAATACTGCATTTCGTCTATTCCTCTCGGCGGCTACGTTAAATTGCTTGACGAGCGCGAGGGGCAGGTAGCCTCGCATGAGCGACATCGCACCTTCAATGCCCAGCCTATTCCCGGGCGCATAGCGATATTGGTGGCCGGGCCGCTGATGAACTTCATTTTTGCCGTGGCCGCCTTCTGGTGTATGTATCAGGTTGGCGTGCCCGGTCTGGCCCCACTGGTCGGCAACGTAGAACAGGGCAGCATGGCAGACGTTGCCGGGCTGCGGGACGGCGACCGTATTGTTGCCATCAATGACCAGCCGGTTGCCACCTGGGAGGGTACCGTGCTTGGTTTGCTCGACGCCATGCTGGAGAATCCCGGCGTTACACTGGAATTGCGCGGCTCGCAGGGCGAGGACCGGTCGCGGCAGGTGCGGCTGGACACCACCGGGAAGCTGGCTGAATTGACCGAGCCCGGAGCGCTGCTGTCGGGCATAGGTGTGTCGGTCTGGTCGCCGGTCATCGAGCCGGTGATCAGCGAAGTCGTCAGTGGCGAGAGTGCCGCAGCGGCCGGTATGCAGGTGGGCGACCGCTTGTTGTATGCCGGCGATCAACCCATAGCCGACTGGACGGAGTGGGTCGAGTTTGTGCGTTCCCGACCTGGCGCCAGTGTACCGGTGACCGTCGAACGGGACGGCATTGAGAAATTGCTGACGCTTGATATAGCCGCCGTTGCGGACGAAGGCGATGTTATCGGCCGTATCGGCGCCGGCGTAACTATTCCGGACGATCTGTATGCGGGTTTTCGCGCCGAACAGCGCTACACCGGCATGGCGGGGCTGCGCAAGGCCGTGCAGCGTACCTGGTCAATGTCGGAGCTGACCGTGCGCATGGTCATTCGCATGGTCACGGGCGATGTTTCGGCACGCAATATCAGCGGCCCTATTAATATCGCTCAGTATGCCGGGTATTCGGCGAGTATCGGTCTGGCATCATTCTTGAGCTTCCTCGCCGTCGTCAGCCTTAGCCTCGGCATCATCAATTTGCTGCCGATCCCGGTGCTGGACGGCGGCCAGGTGGTGTATCAGCTGGCTGAAGCGATAAAAGGCCAACCGCTGTCGGAGCGGGCGCAGTTGCTGGGGCAGCAAATCGGCATAGCCTTTCTGGTTCTTATTATGAGCTTTGCCTTTTACAATGACCTGAGCCGATTTTTTAGCTGATTCCAAGTGAATATATTTTTCTCAGGCAAATTTGTTTGCCCTAGCTTGTTGCGGTCGTTGCTTCTGATCGCATTACTGGCTGGACAGGCCCACGCCCAGGATGGCGGGCCTGGCAGCTTTGTGGTCAGCGATATTCGTATAGAAGGCTTGCAGCGTATCTCTGAAGGTACGGTGTTCAATTATTTGCCGTTGAATATCGGCGACCGTCTGGATCAGTCGAGAATTCAGGAAGCGTTGCGCACCATGTACGCCACGGAGTTCTTCAAGGATATCGAATTCCGTCGTGACGGCGATATCCTCGTCATCGCTGTGGTGGAAAGGCCGTCGATTGCTGAATTCACCATCGAGGGCAACAAGGACATCAAGACCGATGATTTGCTTGATTCGCTGGGTAATGTGGGCCTGAAAAAAGGCCGTATCCTGAATCGCTCGGTACTCGAAGACGTGGAACGCTCGCTGACGGAAGAGTATTTTGCCCGCGGCAAGTATGCTGCATCGGTTGTTGCAGAGATCAAGGAACTGCCCGCCAACAAGGTGGAAATTAACATCAATATCAAAGAGGGTGAGCGGGCCCGCATTCGACAGATAAACATTGTCGGCAATCAGGTTTTTGACGACGACGCTCTGCTGGAAGAATTTGAACTGCGCACCCCGCACTGGTTGTCATGGATGCGTCAGGACGACCGCTATTCCAAAGAATCCTTGCAGGGCGATCTGGAGACACTGCGCTCTTACTACATGGATCGCGGTTATGCCGACTTTGTGCTTGATTCAGTGCAGGTGGCTATCTCACCGGACAAAGAAGATATTTTTATCACCATCAATATTGTTGAGGGCGAAGTCTATAAGGTCTCGGACGTAAAACTCGCCGGTGAGCTGATACTGCCGGAGTCCTCGCTGCAACCGTTTGTGCAGGTCAGGCCGGGGCAGATTTATTCGCAGCGTCTGCTGACCAATACTGAGGAACTGATCCAGTTGCGTCTGGGTGAGGAAGGTTATGCGTTCACAGAGGTAGAGCCGGTTACCGAACTTGACAAGGACTCCCGCGAAGTCGAAGTGACTTTTTACGTTGATCCGAAAAACCGTGTCTATGTGAGACGCATCAATTTTGAGGGCGCGGATTCGGTTAACGATGAAGTGTTCCGACGGGAGATGCGTCAGTTCGAGGGTGGCTATTTGTCCAAGAATAAGGTGGATCGTTCCAAAATTCGCTTGCAGCGATTGCCATATATTGAAGAGGTCGAAGTCGATACCGTGCCGGTACCCGGCACGCCGGACCTGGTGGACGTGAATTTCGAGATTACCGAAGGGCTGCCCGGGCAGTTTGGTGGTGGTATCGGCTATTCGGATTCGCAGGGCGTGCTGCTGAACGGAAACTTTGTCCACACCAATTTCATGGGCACCGGCAACCGGGTGCAGATGGATGCTAATTTTGGTGAATTTCGCAAGATCTTTGCCGCGTCTTACACCAATCCCTACGTCAGTCTGAACGAAGTAAGTCGCAGCCTCAGCGCCGGTTATCGCCAAAGCACACAGTTCACTTCGGGCGCTTCGGATCTTGATACGGAAACACTGTCTGCCGGTGTCACCTGGAGTTATCCGGTGACTGAATATCAAAGGCTCAGTATCGGATTGAGTTATCAGGGTGTGCAGCTTGACGCCAACCCGGCCACCAGTTCCGAGCAGGCGCTGGACTGGGTTACATCGAACGGTGATGTGAATTTTCAGTGTGTGCCGTTCGACTGCGACAACTCTACTTCGGGTACCACTATCGTGGTTGCCAGTACCGATTTCGATACTTATGAAGTCGCCGCAGGCTGGAGCTGGGATACGCGCAACCGGGCCCTGTTCGCAAATCGTGGCTGGCGGCATTCACTTGGGGTCAGCCTGACCTTGCCGGGCAGTGATGTCGATTATTTCAGCGCCAGCTACAACTACACACAATACCTGCCGTTTACTCGCCTGTTTACCGTGGCGCTGAACGCCGAAGTAGGCTACACGGCAGCTTATGGTGACACGGTATCGGTGCCGCCCTACAAGCACTTTTTCGCCGGCGGCCCGAGCACGGTACGCGGCTATCGGGAAGATACGCTCGGGCCACTCGATACTTTGAACAATTCCTACGGCGGCAATCTGTTGATTGCGGGTTCTGCCGAACTGATCCTGCCTATCCCGAGAAAATGGCAATCGCGCTCGCGATTTACTCTGTTCTATGACGTGGGTAATGTGTTTGCCACCGAAGGCGCGGTTGAATGGTATGACGTGCTGGGTCAGCCACTGCCGAACGACTTCTATGATTTTGATCCGGACAACCTGCGCACCTCAGTTGGCATTGCAGCAGAGTGGCTTGCGCCTCTGGGGCTGTTTAAATTCAGTTATGGTGTGCCGCTGAACGAGAGTAAGGGCGGCACGTTTAACACCATAAACGGTCCGCGATCCATTCTGGCTGACGAGATCGAGCGGTTTCAGTTTACTATTGGCGGTGCGTTTTAGCCGCAGCTTTATACTAAAGAAGGTTTAAGTATGTCTAATAAGTCTTTGTTTCGATTTGCATTGATAGTTATTATCGCTGCGGTACCGACGCTGGTGCAGGCTCAGGGCGCGATAAAAATCGGCATCGTCAATATTGGCCGGCTGCTGCAGGAGTCGCCTCAATACGTCGCCGCTGCGGCCCGGCTGGAAGATGAATTTGCGCCTCGTCAGCGCGAAATGGTGGCGCTGCAAACAGCCTACGAGGCCAAGGCTGCGCGGATTCAGAAGGATCTCGAGGTCATGGGCGCCGATGAGCGGCAGAATGCGCAGCGCGACCTGCGCAATGACGTACGTGAAATTGAGCGTACCCAGAACGAAATCCGCGAGGATTTTGATCTGCGGCGCAATGAGGTCATAGGTGCCGTGCAGCGCGATGTAATACAGGCGGTCAAGGATTTCGGCGATGCCGAAGGTTATGACCTGATCCTGGCTGAGGGTATCGTGCAATGGAATGAGCGCATAGAAGTGACCGATCAGGTGTTGGCGCGGCTGCGCGCTGAAGCCGGCACCGCGGCTGCGCCCTGATCGCAGGGCGCACGGCGAGCAAGGGCAGATATTGCGGTGGGCCTGGCCTTAGGCGAGATAGCGGTTCAGTTCGGCTGTGAAATTCACGGTGACCCCGATGTCACGGTAGATTGCGTCGCGACCCTGGCCGATGCCAGGCAGGGCAGTGTCAGCTTTCTGTCCAATCCCGTCTATCGCAGTCAACTGGCCGCCACCAAGGCCACCGCGGTCATTGTTGGTCCGGAAGATGCTGCTGCCTGCCCGACACACTGCCTGGTAACCAGCAACCCCTATGCTGTTTATGCCCGGGTTGCCCGGCAGCTCTATCCGGAACCGGCACCGCGTGCGGGGCAGCATCCCAGTGCCGTAATCGGCGCTGGCTGCGAAATCGGCAATGGCACTGAGATTGCCGCCGGGGCGGTGCTGGGCGACCGGGTCAGGGTGGGCAAGCGCTGCTATATCGGCCCTAACTGCGTCATTGGCGACGATGTTGTCATTGGCAGCGACAGCCGCCTGTTTGCCAGCGTTACAATCTACCATGGCGTTGCCATGGGTCGCCGGACGCGGGTGCATTCCGGTGCGGTAATCGGTGCCGATGGTTTTGGTAACGCCGCAGATCAGGATGGCTGGATAAAAGTTCCGCAGGTTGGCAGCGTGACTATCGGTGACGATGTTGAGATCGGTGCCAATACCTGCGTTGATCGCGGTGCCATTGGTGATACCCGGGTCGGCAATGACGTCAAGATCGATAATCAGGTGCAGATAGGGCACAACGTGGTGATTGGTGATCACTCCGCCATGGCCGGTCAATGCGGAATTGCCGGAAGCGCCACAATCGGTGCTCGTTGCCTGATCGGCGGCGGCGTAGCCGTCAACGGACATATAGAAATTGTCGACAACGTATCCATTATGGGGCGTGGCAATGTCACCAGATCAATCACCACGCCGGGTGTTTATGCTTCGGTATTCGGCGTCGAAGAGGCTGGGAAATGGCGTAAAATTGCGGCCCGCGTAAAACGGCTTGATGCAATGGCGGGCCGGCTGCGCGCATTGGAAGACGGGCTTAAGTCTCTGCGCGACCGCGATGACGACAACTAAAGGCAGGGGCTGATGGCCAACATTCATGACACAGCGATCGTTTCGCCAGCCGCAGACCTGCACGAAAGTGCTGTCGTAGGTCCGTATTCCATTGTCGAGGCCAATGTGGAAATCGGTGCCGATACCGTGATCGGCCCGCATTGCGTCATCAAAGGTCCGACCACTATCGGTGAGCGCAACCGAATCTACCAGTTTGCTTCGGTAGGTGAAGATCCGCAGGACAAAAAGTATGCGGGAGAGGATACGCGCCTGATCATCGGCAATGGCAACACTATTCGCGAATACTGTACGCTTAATCGCGGCACCTCCCAGGATCAGGGCGTTACCCGCGTGGGCGACAACAACTGGTTGATGGCTTACGTGCATATCGCCCATGATTGCGAAATCGGCAATGATGCAGTGTTTGCCAACAACGTGACGCTGGCTGGCCACGTAACTGTGGGCGACTTTGTCATCTTCGGCGGCTTTTCCGGGGTGCATCAGTTCTGCCGTGTCGGCGCACATGCCTTCATAGCCAATAATTGCGCAGTTACCCGCGATGTGCCGCCCTATCTGATGGCTGCCGGCCAGCCGGCAGTGCCGCGCGGTATAAACAGCGAGGGTCTCAAGCGGCGTGGCTTCGATGCAGCGCAGATTCGCAATATCAAGGAAGCTTTTCGGCTGATGTATCGCTCCGGGTTGCGGCTTGAAGAAGCGCGCCAGCGCATTACAGCGGTGGTAGCAGAGCAGGACGAACTGGCCATCTTTGCCTCATTCATCGAGGCTTCTGAACGCAGCTTTATTCGTTAGGCGCGCCATGCCACGTATCGCTATCGTGGTAGGGGAGGCATCCGGCGACCAACTGGCCCGAGGTCTGATTAACGCATTGCGCAGGCGTTGCCCGGATGCTGAATTTGTTGGTCTGACGGGTCCGCAGATGCGTGCAGCGGGTTGTCAGAGCTGGGGGGATTGTCAACAGCTCGCCTTGATGGGGCTGGTCGAGGTAATTAGCCATTTGCCGCGGCTCAGACGATTGATGCGGGCGCTGCGCCGGCGGCTGCGCGATGATCCGCCTGATGTGCTGATTGGTATTGATGCGCCGGACTTCAATCTTCGCCTGGAGGCTTATGCGCGCAAGCGCGGTATCCCCACTGTGCATTATGTCTGCCCCTCAGTGTGGGCATGGCGGCAAAGCCGGGTAAAAACGGTACGACGTAGCTGTGACCTGGTGCTTTGCCTGTTGCCGTTCGAAAAGGATTTTCTGCAGCAGCATGCAGTGAGGGCGGAATTCGTCGGTCATCCGCTCGCCGACGAAATCGGTGTCGCTGCGGACCGCCAAGCCTGCAGGCACAAGCTGAACGTGCCGGCAGGCCCATGTCTGGCCATACTCCCTGGCAGCCGCAACAGTGAGATTAACCTGCTGACACCGGTCTTTCTGGCCACGGCACAAAAACTGCTCGGACAACTACCGCAGCTTAGCTGCCATGTCGCGGCGGCCAGCGCCGACATTGCCGCAAGATTGCGAACGCTGGTGGCGGAAGCCGGTCTCGTCAGCCAGGTTATTGTGCACGAGGAGGCCACCCGTGCGGTCGTTGGTGCAGCCGATGCGGTGTTGCTGGCATCGGGTACCGCTACTCTGGAAACCATGTTGCTTGGGCGTCCCATGGTCGTTGCATACAAAGCCAACCCGATAACTGCGTGGATTGGCCGCCGGCTGGTCAAAATTCCCTATTTTTCTCTGCCCAATCTGCTGGCGGGCGAGGCGCTGGTGCCGGAGTTTTTGCAGGAACAGGCGCGACCGGAAGTTCTGGCGGCTGCGTTGCATGAGTTATTACACGCCACCGATCACAACGCGGCATTACTGCAGCGATTCGCCCATCTGGGCGCGGGACTGCGGCGCAATGCCAGCGAGCGAGCTGCTGATGCGGTGCTGGGCCTGCTGGACCTGCAGCCTGCCGGTAGCGCTACCGAGCCGAGTCATGACTGAGGCAGCAGCTTTACTGGCCGGAATTGACGAAGCAGGCCGCGGTCCGCTGGCCGGGCCGGTTGTGGCGGCTGCCGTCGTCCTGCGTAAAAACCAGTATGTAGCGGGCGTGCGCGATTCCAAAAAACTTTCGCCGGCGCGACGCGCCGATCTGGCTCTGCTGATTCGGCGCGAAGCCGTCGGCTGGGCTGTGGCCAGCGCGTCAGTCCGGGAAATTGACGAGCTGAATATTCTGCAGGCAACTTTGCTGGCGATGCGTCGTGCAGCGGAACAACTGTCTTTCGATCTGACCGCGGTACGCATTGACGGCAACCGCTGTCCCGATCTGCCGCCGCCCTATGCGGCGGTGGCTGAAACGCTGGTTGGCGGCGATGACATTTGTCCCGCTATTGGCGCGGCCTCTATTCTGGCCAAGGTCTTCCGTGACGAATACATGCTGGAACTGCATCAGCGCTATCCACAATACGGTTTTGACAGGCACAAAGGATATCCCACCGCTGCGCATCGCCAGGCTTTGGCCGAATGGGGAGCGACCCCGGAACATCGCAGCAGCTTTCGTCCTGTGCGTGAAGCGCTTGCGGCGCGCACCAATAGTGCTCTGACAACGGCTGGTGGAGGCGCGCGGTGAGCGAGACTTTTGTTCATCTGCATGTACGCTCCGAATATTCGCTGGTCGACAGTGTTATTCGTTTGCCGCAACTGGTGGAAGCCTGCGCGAATGCCGGTATGCCGGCAGTGGCATTGACCGATCATTGCAACCTGTTCGGCGTGGTTAAGTTTTATAAGGCTGCGTTGGCTGCCGGCGTCAAGCCGCTGATTGGCGCCGACGTGCTGATCAGTGCGGCAGACGAACGCGCGCCACTGGACCGGCTGGTGTTGTTGTGTCGCAATGATGCCGGCTACCAGAATCTTAAACGTTTGATAACGCGTGCTTACGTGGCCGGCCGGCGCAACGGTACGCCGGTGATATGCAGCGACTGGCTTGATGCCGAATCGGTACAGGGGCTGATAGCGCTTTCGGCGGGACGCGAAGGCGCGGTAGGCAGACTGCTGCTGGAAGGTCAGCAACAGCTTGCGCGTGACATGACGTTGGGGCTTAAAGAACTGTTCTGCGGTGATTTCTATATAGAGCTGCAACGCACCGGGCGCGAACAGGAAGATCTTTACATAGAGCGCGCGGTGCAGTTGGCGAGTGAAACCGGTTGCGCGCCGGTTGCCACTAATGATGTGCGCTATCTGCGGCCCGATGAGTATGAAGCGCACGAGGCCCGTACCTGCATACAGGGTGGCTATACCCTCGACGATCAGCGCCGGCCGCGAGTCTACAGCGACCAGCAGTACCTGCGCAGTCCGGCAGAGATGCGCGAGCTGTTTGCCGACCTGCCTGAGGCTGTCGACAACACTGTGACCATTGCCCAGCGCTGTAATCTCAGTCTGCAGCTCGGCAGCAGTTCGCTGCCTGACTATGAAGTTCCGGCCGGGGAGACAACTGCCAGCTATCTGGCAACAATTGCGCAACAGGGGCTGGCGGAAAAGCTTGCTGATCGCGAGCTTGGGGAAGCAGAACTACAGGCCTACACCGACCGCCTGAATCAGGAACTCGAAGTGATCACCGCGATGGAGTTTCCCGGCTATTTTCTGATCGTTGCCGATTTTATTCGCTGGGCGCGGGAGAATGGCGTCCCGGTTGGTCCCGGGCGCGGTTCGGGCGCGGGTTCGCTGGTAGCCTGGGTCATCGGCATCACCAATCTGGATCCACTCGAGTTTGATCTGCTTTTTGAGCGGTTCCTGAACCCGGAACGCGTGTCCATGCCGGATTTCGATATTGATTTCTGCATGGCCGGCCGCGATCGCGTAATTGACTACGTCGCGGAGCGTTACGGCCGCGATCGCGTATCACAGATCATTACTTATGGAACCATGGGCGCCAAGGCTGTCATCCGCGATGTCGGCCGGGTGCTGGGCCATCCATACGGCTTCGCCGATCGCATTGCGCGGCTGGTGCCGGGGACACCCGGGATGACGCTGGCCAGGGCCTTCGAAGAAGAACCGGAGCTGGCCGAAATTTACGAACGTGACGATGAGGTACAGGGGTTGATTGACCTCGCCCGGCAACTGGAAGGGCTGGCCCGCAATGCCGGTACACATGCCGGAGGTGTGGTTATTGCGCCATCTACGCTGACGGATTTCGCACCGCTTTATCAGCCGGACGATCAGACCGGCGCAGTCACCCAGTTTGACATGAAGGATGTTGAATCGGTTGGTCTGGTGAAGTTCGATTTTCTTGGCCTGCGTACCCTGACAATCATTGACAAGGCGCTGGAGATTGCCAATCAGCAGCGCGCTGCTGCGGATCAGAGCGCTATCGATATCGACAGCATCCCGATGGACGATTCGGCTACTTTCGCGCTGTTGCAGTCAAGTAAAACGCACGCGGTTTTTCAGCTTGAGTCGTCGGGTATGCGCGACCTTATCAAGCGGCTGCGCCCTGACTGTTTCGATGACATCGTTGCGCTGGTTGCTTTGTTCCGTCCCGGACCGTTGCAGTCGGGCATGGTTGATACCTTTATCGAACGCAAGCATGCGGGTGCGGCAGCACAGATTGACTACCTGCACCCCAGTCTTGAGCCGGTGCTGGCCAATACCTATGGCGTGATCCTGTATCAGGAACAGGTAATGCAGGCGGCCCAGATTCTTGGTGGCTACTCACTGGGTCAGGCTGACCTGCTACGCCGCGCAATGGGCAAGAAAATCGCTTCCGAAATGGCCGAACAGCGCGACATATTCGTTGAGGGTGCGGTTGCGAACGGGGTCGACAAGCGCAAGGCCGTGCAGATTTTCGATCTGATGGAAAAATTCGCCGAGTACGGCTTCAACAAGTCGCACTCTGCTGCCTATGCATTGCTGGCATATCAGACGGCCTGGCTGAAAGCGCACTACCCGGAGGCGTTTATGGCTGCGGTGCTGACCGCGGACATGGAATACACCGATAAGCTTGCGTTGCATCACCGCGAGTGCCGCGAGATGGGCATTCGCCTGCTGAGTCCGGACGTCAATCGTTCACAAACCGCCTTTACGGTTGCGGCAGCGGGGCAGATTCGCTACGGACTGGGAGCGCTTAAAGGGCTGGGCCGCGCCGCGGCCGATGCCATCGTCGCAGAGCGCGAAGCGCACGGAGAATACACGGACCTTTACGATTTTTGCCGCCGGGTGGACACGCAAAAGGTCAACAAGCGTTCCTTCGAAGCACTTGCCAAGTCCGGGGCGCTGGATGCCTTCGGCGAAAACCGCCCGAGCCTGCTGGCTGACCTGCCGCTGGCCCTGAACAGCGCGGAACAGTATGCACGCGCCCAGGCGGCCGGGCAGAGCGACATGTTTGGTGAAGAGCCGCCGCCACCACCACCCGCGGCCGGCAGTGTATTACCGCGCTGGAGCCCGCTAAAGCTGTATATGCACGAGCACGAAAGTCTGGGATTGTTTCTCAGCGGCCATCCTTTTGATCAGTACCGCATGGATTGCGCCAGCATTTGTACCGGCACAATCGGTGATGTGATCGCCTCGCTGCCACGTCCGGAAGCCGGCGATAAGAGCTGGCGTGGCGGGCAACCGGTAACGCTGGCCGGGCTGATCACGGACATCCGTAAACGCAACAATCGTGTCACCATGTATCTGGATGACGGTCGCGATCGGGTCGAACTCGGCATGTATCAGGAAAACTTTCAGGCCTATAAGCACCTGCTGGAAGAACGCGCGATCCGCGTGGTGAGCGGGAAAATTCGTTTTGAAGAGTTTATTGACGGCTGGCGGCTGCAGGTCAGCGAGGTTAAAGACATTGACCGGCTCATCGAGCACCGCGCCACGTCGCTGGTGATTCACTGGCTGGAACGCGACATGGGCGAACTCAGCGTCGACGCGCTGCGCACCCTGCTGGAGCCGCATCGCCGGGGCCGTTGCGAGGTCAAACTGG
>CAYGKB010000036.1:0-12783 GCA_964350425.1 uncultured Chromatiaceae bacterium
AAGAGCGGGCTGGGTAATAAAAACCGGTTGTGCGCCGGCCTCCAGAGTGCGCTGTACCAGTTCCTCAAGGCGGGCCCGGTATTTGCCCAGGTGCTCGCTGCGGTGTCGCTGCAGTTCCCGGGCAATTTCCTCCGCGGTGGCATCGACTTCCGGCAGGCTATGCAAATCCAGCGGGAAAAATGAATTCACGCCGAGGTCGTATGCCATCAGGCTGCGCTTAATAACCTGTGCGGTTGCCAGCAGCTCGCTTTTGGCGACGAGGCGGTTTCGCAGGGTTTCATTCCTGCCGATCATTTTGGCGTCGTAGGAGTTGATGTCATCTCGCTCAACATCATTAACGCCAACCAGATAGAGAATCAGATCAGGCTGGAATTTTTTCAGGTGCTGCTCAAGCAATATCAGATGGCCGAATGTGGAATGGCCGTTCTGTCCCGCATTGTTAAGCCAGACGTTGGCGGTCGATTTTTCCAGACGCATCAGCAACTGATCGGGCCAGGTACGCCCGTCCGTCAGTTCGACACAGGCCGTAGTGCTGCCGCCGACGGTAAATATCTTGGTGTAGTTTTCCGGACGAGCGGGCGGCTCCGGGCCGCGCAGGCCGATACTGTTATAGCGATAGGTCTGAAACTCATCCACCTTGGGATTGTTGGTGTTGCGCTGGGTGTAAACGTTGTTGACCGGCAATTGTATGCGGTCGGAGCGTATCGGCACATAAACAGGATTGTAGATACGCAGTGCGATTTCCAGCAGCAGCAGGCAACTGATAACAAGAAATAGCAGATACTTTATTGACTTAATCACGCGACAGCCTGTCTGGTGCGTTCGGAGCGAAAAGGGCATCCTACCTGCGCCCCGGCAGCCTTCCAAGTGGAGTCACTATGTTGTGCCCTTGCGCTGGCGTAAACTCTGCATGGATTCACATATTTACACCGCAGAGGCCGATTATTTAATGAAGAACCGCATCGCAGGATTGGCAGTGTTTGTTGCCATGACGCTGGTCATGCTGTTGCTCGGCGAATGGGTTATCAGGGCGCTGTTTGCGGACGAAACGGTTTTGTTTCCCCGCTATCACACGGACGTGCAGTACGGCGACTATACGTTGCGGCGTATTCGGCCCGCTTCGCGTTTTCGCCATACCAGTATTGATGGCAGCTGGGAGTTCGTGACTAACAGTCAGGGTTTTCGCAACCGGGAAGATTTCAGCATCGCAAAGCCGGCTGATACGTTGCGCGTAATCAGCCTGGGCGATTCCCATACCCAAGGCTATGAGGTGCGTCAGGATCATACCTATTCCGCGGTGCTGGAACGCTACCTGCAGAAACATGCCGGCAAGGCGCAGGTGATGAATACCGGGGTATCGGGTTTCAGCAACGCCGAAGCTCTGGTGTTGCTCGAGCAGGCCGGAGTGCGTTACCAGCCCGATGTTGCCGTGCTGGGATTTTTCGGCAACGATCTGGAGGACAACATCAAAGCCGGCCTGTTCCGGCTGGACGAAGCGGGCAGCCTGGTCCCGGCCAAGTATGAGCATATTCCCGGGGTGCGGATACAGAATATTATTTATGCGATTCCGGGCGTGCAGTGGCTCAGTGAAAATTCCTATTTTTATTCGCTGCTGTTTAATTCCACCTGGGAGTTTTTCAAGAATCGTCTGGCGCGGCAGGCCACCGAGCAGGTCGCGGAGTATGCGGTACCGCAAAAAGACGAGTACAGCAGCTACGAGATCGAACTGGCTGCCGCGTTACTTGAACGTATGCATCGGATTTGCAGGGACAACGGCATAACACTGGTTATTGTCGACATACCCTTGCTGGTTCGCGACGGCGAGGTGGTGTCTTCCTTTCCGGACAGCCTGCAGGCGGCGGCAAGGGAGCACAGCGATATATTTATCGACAGCACCGAGCTGTTCGCCGCGTATGCAGGTGCTGTGGAGTTGCAATTGCCGCACGGGCATCATCATATTTCCGAGTTTTCGCATGCCCTCATAGGCGTGGCTATCGGTGAGCGCGTGCTTCGTTCCCGGAACTGACCCGGCCGGCCGCAGTCCGGCGCGGCAATACATGCTCGGTAGCTACGGCGCTGATGGCCAGTAAACACCAGAGCATCATGCCGGTGCGGCCCATGGCGCTGGTGGTTGTCGCCGCAACCAGCAGTCCGGTCAGCGTGAAAAACAAGGCGCGAAACAGGGTGCGCTGTTCTTCCGGTATGCCGGTTGCCTTAAGCAGTACCCTGGCCAATGCAGCAAAGCCGCTGACGAACATGGCCACATAAAGAATCAAGCCGGTATAACCACTGTTAAGCAATACGATCACATACTGGTTCACCAGGTCCAGCAGGCCGGAAGACTGACGCAATGCTTCCATGTCCGGGTGCTCGTGGAAATTCGATGAGCCGAACCAGGGGTTCTCGTTGGCGACCTGCAAAGACGTTTCCAAAAGTTGGGCACGATAATCCACGGTGCCGGCTGCCTGCGTGTCCTCGGCGCCTACAAACGGCAAAATCGCCGCTACATCATCGGCAACGTCAAAATATGCCAGCGCCCCCCAGAGCAGCAGCAACACCACGCTAAGACGAAAAAACTGTTTACGGTTGGCGGTAAACAAAAATGCCATGCCGATAATGGCGCCGCCGATCCAGTTGCCGCGTGAAAAGGTAACGAATATGCCGGCAGCCAGCACAGCCGCTATCAATGCGGTGATCAGGGGTTTACGCATCTGCGGCAGCAGGGCCCAGCAAATTCCGAGGCCTGCCGACAGGGCAAAAGCCGACTGGGAGGGGATGCTGAACGGACCAGTGGCCCGCAACATGCCCAGCCTTTCGATCGCCATGAAGCGTGCGCCGCTGATATTGATGCGCAATTGCTCATAAAGATGCCAGGTGCGGAAGGTTTCAAAAACGTTCACGCAGGCGGCGAAAAACAGTGCGGCCAGCAGTGCAAACAATACATGGCGGATGTCTTCAAGATTGCGCAAATAGCGACTCAGTACCAGATAAGGAACAAGGAAATCCAGCCCCAGGTAGGTGATACCGCGCAGCCCGTTGGTGAAACTGGTGTCGCGAAATGCCAGTACGGCGTTGAGCAGGAAAAACGCCCAGATGTATTTGTCCAGCGGAAAGTGCAACAGCGGTTTCCTGCGCATTGCGCCGGGCAGCAATGGCAACAACAGCAATATTGTGAGCAGTTTTGTCCAGGTTATCCGCAGCAATGGAATGCCGATATGCAGGTCGTATCCCAGCGACGGCATAAGTGGCACAAGAAACAGATAAAGCGCAATTCGTGGGACTGGTTCGACAGGCGCCAGCATCAGAATGCTGATCAGTACCACCACAAAAAACACTGCATAGGGCGCAGGCAAAAAGGCGGTCAGCAGAAAACCGGTGACATTGAGGGCGACAAAAAAGTAGATATTGCGTGCACCGAGTCTTTCCGCGGCCGGAAAAGTCGCATTGCACAGTCGCAGCGCAACGAATCCCAGCGCCATAACATAAATCAGGGGAATGATTTTGTCGGTCATGGGCGGGCTTCTGGATTCGGCAGGTATAGACGGGGCAGGTTGTATGACACGACTTGCTCGGTTAACCTCACGACAGCTGGCATCTTGTCGCCGGACACCTGAAAGCTTAACCGAAGCACAACGGCGAGGATATAGGAATTCATGAAGCGGTTCGCGGCGTTTGCCTTAGCGTTTGGACTGGCCGCTGTGATAGCCGTGGCAATGCTGGCCGGCGAATCCCTGCAGTGGCGTGCCCAGGTGCTCGCCCTGAAAGCTCGCGGCGAACTCGATTTCATTACCTGGCCGGAAACTTTCCGCTGGATGCTGCCTGACAGTCCGGTTTATCTGAGCAATCTGATCACAGGGCGGAATCCGCATGTCGCCCTGACTAACACTCGCTATGTTTCTGCCGCAGATGCACAACGCGGCGAGCAATTATTCCGGCAGAACTGTTCAAGTTGCCACGGCGGCGCAGGCGAAGGCGCAAACGGCCCACCGCTGAATGTGCCATCACGCTTTCGCAGCGACTGGGCGCTTTACCGGACCATTCAGCAGGGTGTGCCGGGCACGTCCATGCCGCCACATGATATGGCCGATCCGGCCATCTGGCAGATCATCACCTATCTCGCAACCCTGGCGCCGGCTCAGGATGAGATTGTTGCCGATGCCGGGATCGAAATTGCCGGCGCCGGTTTCGAGCGCATTCGGTCGCGCGCCGGCGAAATGCAAAACTGGCTGAGTTATTCGGGCGGTTACGCCGGCCGGCGTTTCAGCAGTCTCGACGATATCCATGCCGGCAATGTCCGCAATATGACGCTGCAGTGGGTGTATCAGTCAGACACTACCTATAACAAGTTTCAGAGCAACCCGCTGGTCGTTGACGGTGTGATGTTTGTGACCGAACCGCAGGGGCGCGTGGTCGCACTGGATGCAGCAACCGGCAAGCTTTTATGGGAGTTTGAACGGCCCATACCGGATCGCGAGGGCCTGGTGCTGTGCTGTGGGGTGGCCAACCGTGGCGTCGCGGTTCTGGATGGCCGGGTTTTTGTTACCACCATAGATGCGCACCTGCTGGCGCTTGATATGCGCACCGGTCGGCTGCAGTGGGACACTGCGGTTGCCGATTATCGCAGCGGCTACAGCATAACGGCCGCGCCACTGGCTATTGATGGCAAAGTTGTTACCGGTGTAGCCGGCGGCGAAATGGCTATCCGCGGCTTTGTGGCGGCATACGATCCCGCGAACGGCGAGCCGTTGTGGCGTTTTGATACGGTGCCGGAACCCGGCGCTCCCGGCAGTGATACCTGGGGAACAGCGCAATGGGAAATCGGCGGCGCCGCGACCTGGATGACCGGCAGCTACGATCCGGAGCATGACCTGATTTACTGGGGAACCAGCCACACCCTGCATGATCCCGATGCAGAAATTGGCGCGCACGACGAGCTTTTTGGCAGCGCCAGTGTTGCACTGCGCGGCAGTACCGGAGAGCTGGTGTGGCATTTTCAGGCTACGCCGGATGACATACACGGCTTTGACGCAGCGCAGATTCCCGTGCTTGTTGATATGGAACTCAATGGTGCAATTCGTCAGCTATTGTTAAACGGCAATCGCAACGGATACCTGTATGTGCTCGATAGGGTGACCGGCGAGTTTATTACGGGGCAGGAGTTTGTCCGGCAGAGCTGGTCTGCCGGTCTGGATGCTGCCGGCCGCCCGCAGGTTGTCCGCGAGGCCCGGCCATCGCGCAACGGCACACTGGCGTGGCCGAATTCAGTCGGCGCGACAAACTGGTGGCCGCCGACCTTCAATCCCGCAACCGGGCTGCTGTGTTTGCCGGTCGTTGACGGGCCTTCGGTGTATTACGTGCAGGACGTAAGTTACGCGCGCGGCAAACCCTATGTGGCGGTGGTAGGGCGGCAGTCTTTCAATGAAGCTGCCAGTCGTTCGGTGCGTTGTCTGCGTCCGGCTGACGGTTCGCTGGCATGGGAAAGGCCGCTCACCGCCGATGCCGGTCGCAGTTCCGCGATTACCATGTCGGGGCTGTTATCCACCGGCGGCGGCTTGCTGTTTACTGCAGACATGAACGACTTTCTTGCGCTGGATGCTGGTAACGGTGCGGAGTTGTGGCGCCTCAATACCGGTGGTCGGGTACTGGCAGCGCCCATTAGCTACCGTGCGGACGGTAAGCAGTTTATCGCGGTGGCGGCCGGCAAGGCATTGCTGGTGTTCGGTTTGCCGGATCAGCCCTGAACCGGAAACATGTCACCGTGAAAGCCCGTCGACCGATGCTTTATGCGCTCGCCGCGGCAGTGTTGGTACTGCTGATCGAAGCAATCAGTTTTGTTGCGGCTTCAATCCTCCTGCCTACGGGACTGCTGGTCACGCAGCCCGATGTGGCGGGTTACGATGAATATCTGCAGATTCGCGACCCGCTGCTGGGCTGGCCGTCGCCGGATATCTACGGCAGCGGCGAATATGATGTTGCCGGCTCGCGCATTGTGCCGGCTTTTCCCGATCCCGCAGCGGATTCCTGTGTGGCGCTGTTCGGCGATTCATTTACCTGGGGCGATGAGGTCGGCCCTGAGCATGCCTATGGCAATGTTCTGGCAGGACTGCTGGGCTGCCGCGTCGCCAACTATGGTGTCGGCGGCTACGGCACCGATCAGGCTGCAATTCGTTATATGCAGGCGATCAAAGATGATGCACCGGTTGTCGTGCTCGGGCATTTCGCCGACAACATCACACGGAATGTCAATCAGCTGCGTGATTTCATCGCCGGCGGGCGCTTTGGTTTTAAACCGCGCTTTATTATTGAGCAGGGCAGGCTGCAGCAGGTTGCGTTGCCGACACTGACGGCGACGGAGTACAGCAATGTAGCAACCGAGGCAGGTGAATTACTGCCCCACGAGTACTTTCAACCAGGCAAATGGGGTGCGGCCGGAGTGCTGCAGTTCCCTTATTCGCTCGCTGTCGCGCATGCCGCAGCTCATTACCGCGTGACGGCGGCGTTGCAGGGAATCCGGCCGACTTATGCGCCTTTTTACGGCGTCGATCATCCGTCCGGCGCGCTGCGGGTAACCGCCATGCTGCTGGCACGTGCCGCCGAAGTGGCTGCCGAGCGCGGGCAGCGCTTTGTGGTATTGCTGATTCCTGATCTCCACGATCTGGAAGCGGTCAGGGCCGGCGAACCTGCCGCCTATGCGCCGCTGGCGGCATCACTTGGCGCCATGGGCATCGAGGTGGTGGATGCGGTGGACTATTTTGTTGCCGAACACGCCGGCCGCGATTTTTGCGATTTGTTCGTCAACTGCGGCACATCGCATTTCAATCCTGCCGGTTACCGCATGCTCGCCGAAGCGGTTCATGCCGCAATCAGTCAGTCAGTTGAATAAGACTTGCAAGGTTGTCGTCGCAGAGCCAGGCACGACAATTTTCATGATCTGTCGCCAGCGCCTGTATCAGCCGGTTACCCTGTCCCGGGTCTGCTGCCTGCTGTTTGCGCAAAAAATCCAGATGCACGGTGAACCAGCGGTTCGCCGTATCGCTATCCGCCGTCGCATGGCGCTGAGCTGAACGCAGGGCAATACAGGCGAAGCGGCCGTCGTCGTTGAGACGATGGCGCAACTCCAGGTAGCGGGCAGCCAGTTTGTCGCGCCAGTGCATGGCCGGCATCCGCGCATAGTCTGCCGGATTAAAATTCCCGCACATGGTTGCCACGGATTCGCCCTCGTGCTGTTGCCAGAACGCATCAATGGAGTCGCGAATAAAACTGCGGTTCCAGCCCCAGTAATGCAGTACATCCTGTTCGCAGCCCGACACTTGTGCCTGATGCATAAGCGCCGCGCCGGTCGAAAACTGATCAAGGCTGAACACCGGATCCACTGCATACAGGGCATCGGCTATATCAATCGAACGCCGCAGGGCCTCTGCATGTTCCGCTACCACGCCGACAATGCCGGAATTGAACATCACCGTATCCCCTGACAACTGCTGCCCGCAAACCTCGCGGCCTGTCCCCAGCCATGCCGTAATCGGTTCCCAGATCTCATGCTTGCGGATTGGCCCTTCGGCCGCGTGCATCAGCGCCGTGCCCGGTGACAGTCGCGCGGCGAGTTGTTCCGGTGCGGTCAGGAACAGTGTATCGGTATCGAAATAGATGACCGGACCGGAACCCTGTTCCAGCGTCTGACGGACCAGATGCAGCTTGACGAGATGCGTAATACCGGAGCCGCGGGTCCATTCCTGCCACTCCGTGGTGCTTATGATGCGTTCGGTTATCGGCAGCGGGAAGCCGTCCAGCGGCCGGTCGGTGTAGACCACAATGCGGGTGGCGTCATTCTCGCGCAGCTTCAGGGCGCTAAGTACGCTGCCGAACAATTCGACGCGATAGCGCCGGTCATCGCCATAGATCACTGTAACCAGGGTTAACATTCAGGCAGCAGCCTCCAGCATCCGGTCTATGGTAGCCAACAATGCTGTTGGCGAGACATGAAACTGATCTGCTGTGCCTGCAGCAACGACGAAACCCCACATCAGTTCCAGAGAGTTACAAAAGCCGCGGTACACGGCATTGAAGCGCGCCGCCGGCTGAATACACAGCAGGCCTCCGCCGGGTCGCAAATTAAGCACTGCATGGGCGAGCTGACTGCCTTCGACGCCTACCACCAGCGGCGACTGGTTCAGCATTTGACAGATTTCCGCGGCGCTCATGGTCTCCGGATCAACAATGCTGAAACCACGATCCTGCAGCAATGCTTCGATTTCCACTTCGTTTTGCAAAGTGCGCCGGGAGCCGGCAGTGCCACGGCGTATATAGGCAGGTGCGTTCGCTGCGCCCGCTGCGAACCTGCCCCGCAGGCGTTCCCGCAGCCGCTGCAGGCGCGCGCGGCGATGACTGTTCTGCGAGTGATCGGTAAACAGCCACAGATTGCGATAGCGGGTTGCCGCCGCCGCTGCGCAGGGCACCTCACAATATTGCAGGTAGTCCAGCATCTGCGCGGTGCGCGGGCGCAGCGAACCGCCGCAGATCGGCTGACCGAAATCGCTGCCAAGCAGGGCGGTGGACGCGTCATCGAGCAGGAAGTGTGCGAAATAGTCGTTGCCGGCAGCGGAGGAGCACAAGGCCACCGTAGTATCCGAATAGCCAACCCTGGCGGGCGTAAAGGGCACCTTGCCGAAGGTCAGGCGTTTCATGCTGCGGCCATTGCACAACTGCCCGGTAGTCAGCACTACGTTGCCCAGATGCATGGCGAGCGTCGCGGAGTGTTGTACACAATCGCGGGTCGCAAGATGAATCTCATCCTGCAGCCCGGCGGAAAATTCATGCACGCCGGTAATACGCTCGAGGTCGCCGGCGGGAAAAACGGCCGCCGGCATTGCCTGCTCCTCGGCCGCGCAGATTTGTATTGTTTCTATGGCACAGGCTTCCAGCGGACGAGCGCCTGGCAGACGCTGCAGGACGCGGCTGCTTAATGGTGCAAAGGTGACGCCGGCCATCAGCCCGACGGTCCTTTGCACACACGCTGCATCTGTGTCACAAACGCATTTTCATTGAGATATTCGTGCAGCACGGCATGGGCGTTGCGCGCAATGGCCTGCCGCAGTGACGAGTCATTGAGTACGCGCCGCAATGTGGCGTCGAAGTCGCTCAGATCCCAGCTTATCGGTACGTAAGTTTCCCAGGGGCGAAAAATGTCAGGTGCTGTTTCTATGTGGCTCATGTCCGGTTTCAGCAGGACGGCGCCGGCCATCACAGCTTCGTAATCGCGCCAGCAGACTTCGCCGTAACCGAAGGGGCTAAAACAGACCTTGGCGCGCCGCAGTTCGCAGATAAAACGATACAGTGGCAGGCTGCCCTTGCTGGCAACGTTCAGGTCAGCGAATTGTCCCAGTGCCGCTTCCGCCTCACTGCGCATGGCCTGATACCAGTCGGTCCCGGCCACCGCAAACCGGGCATGCAGGTCTATAGTGCGCTGCGGTCCCGGGTCATAGGGCCGCATCAGGGCAGGCAGTAATAACGGCGCCGTTGCAAAGGACGGGCCGACTACCAGCTTGTCCATAAAACCGGTCGGAATGGCGAAACAGTATTCCTGTTCGGGTATCTGCAGCCGGCGCGCATAATGATCGGCCAGATTGGTATCACCCAGCGTCGTCTGACCGTATTGGCTGCGATCCCGCAGCACATGTTTTTTTACGTATAGATCCACATGCGGATCAAGCCGCGCGGCATTGCGCAAATCGGCAGGCGCCGACCAGTCGAGGTAAATCAGTCGTGCGACCGGGTTGTCGCGGCGTATTTGCTGCAACAAACGTTCCAGTTTCCTGTCACTGATGTCGTAAGGAGTCTGGAATGCAACTGTCGTTGCATTCCGGTGCCGAACCTGTCGCCCTGCCAGAAAATCATCCAGCGATGCCTCGCGGATGGAGACATCATAGGCGTCGCGCAATGCGACGGAGAAATAGTGGAACGGAAAGATCTGGCTTTGCGGAATTCGTTCGCTCTGGGCAACCAGCAGCAAACGCTCGCGAGCGTCCTCTGCAAACGGTTTGGCCATATTTTTTGCGCGCAGGCGTTCGGCGCGCCGGCGGCACCGGAAATTGTGCAGGCGCTCTGCCGCCAGTTCTGTCAGCGGTAACTTAGCCATGGGGAAATACTTCTGATACGACAAGCTCGCCTTTCGGCGCCGCTGCATTGAGTGCTTTGCTGACCTCTATCAGTCGCTCCGCCTGTGCGGCGTCCATATCTGTCACCATGGCATTGTGCAGGCGATAGATATCGGTGTGCGGTCGTTGCAGCCCGTCTTTTATCAGCAGGTCACGCATGGCTCGGGTCTGCCTGTCGGGCATGAGCATTGCCAGAACCCGGCAGGCATCCAGCAATGCAGTGGCGCGGCGCAGCGGCTGCAGCGCGGGCTGCTGGTCGCGAAACGCACCGGCAAACGGAATGTCTGCGTAGGCCGGGAAAGCTCGCCGGATGGCCTCATCATGCAGATCCTGATGACAGGTCAGCGACCAGGGCAGTGACAGCCCCAGCTCAACCATGGCGGGATCCAGATAGGGGCAGAAAACGGTTTCCGCACTGCCCATGATGCCCGCGGACACAAAAGAAATTTCCCGCCGGGTGCGGTTCCAGAACCAGAAAGACTGATATGGATCCGGTGCTCCGTCATGGGCCCGCAAAGCCGCCGTAATCCGCTCGATGGCGGCCTCCTCAAGCTCCGGCGAGTAAATACTTCCGGCGCCGCCCTGGTGGCCGGGCCGGGAAATAACAGCGGCATGCCCGTCCGCCAGTTGCCGGGCGATCGAGCTGTAGTCCCCGTAGCGGGATTTGGCCATGAAGCCGGCCGCAAGATCATCCGGCGTGGTGAGTATGTCGCCGCCTATCCCATCTATGCTGGCGTGGCGACTGCCATGCAGAAAATCGTGTATCGGCATCATCTGGGCATGTTCATCCGCGCATAATTGGGTCATCAGCAATGCCCGCACACTGTCGCGGAGCCGCCGCCGCGGCTGGCCAAGCAGGGTGTGATGCAATCTGCCCCGGTGTGTTATGGCCCGCGCTGTCTGCACTTCATTGTTAAAATTTTCGCCGCCGTGGTGAAAGGTCACACAGGTATCGGGGACGCGCCCCTGCTGCAGCATTTCCAGCAGTATGTGGCGAGAGTCGCGGCCGCCGGACAGGGGCATGCAGATCGGGCCGTCCCAATGGTCGAGAAAGCGGCGAATGCTGGCGCGGGGCAATTCTATAAAAGCCTCGATAGCCTGCTCCCGACTGAACTCGGCAACTGCCGGCGTGGCGGGTTTGCCGCCCTGAATCTGCAGCGTTCCGGCTTCCCAATGCAAGCGCGTGCCCGGTGCCAGTGTGCGAATCGCCGTAAACGGAGTGTCGTTTTCAAGAAAAAAGCCGATGCGATGAAATACCGCCAGAGCCACCGCGTCCGGATGCGGATCCGCACCATTGGCAAGCAACTGGAAGATTGACGGCGAAATGCCGATTTGCCCGTCGCCCACATAAACAAACAGGCTGAAATAGCCGAGCGGGTCTACTTCCGCTGTCAGGCAACGGCCATCCCAGCACCAGTTGGCAAACAGGCCGTGTGGCTGCTGGTCATCGGCGAGCCACATGCGATGTCCGGCAAAGCCGTTACTGCTGCCGCTGACGCGGGTTTCCCCGTCCTGGTGCGCAACGAAAATAAACGGCGCGCCGCTGCCGTTGTCCATCCGGGGTATCGAAGCGGAGCTCGCATGGTCACCGATCATGCCGGGATTTTCTTGCAGCGCTTTATTCATGTTCGAGCAACTTGCTGATCTGGTTGATGCGGGCACTGAATTCGTGCTCAAAGGTATGCTTGCGGGCGAAGGTCAGCGCGGCGTTGCCGGCGGCAACTATCTGCTCCGGCCGGCCGGCCAGAGCCGCGATTTGTTGCGCGGGCTGTTCCGGCTGATGCATCGGTGTTGCCCAGCCCGTGGGAGAATATGCGAGCATGCCGGACAGGGCTTCATTGGCGTAGCCGGCTATCGGTACGCCGCACGCCAGTGTCTCCAGGTAGGTGCAGGAAGGATCACCCTGCCGATGACAGCAGATAAACAGATCCGCATTGTTTCTGATATGCGGCAGCAACTCGCTGGCATAGTCGACCACGCCGTGTAGCTGAACCAGCTGCTCCAGCTTGTAGTCTTTGATTTTCTGTTGCATGGCCGGTCGCAGCGGACCGTCGCCGAAAATATCCAGCCGAAACGGCAGTCGCGCAGCGAGCAGGTAGCGGGCGACTTCGATGACGTCATCCGCGCCTTTCATGGCGTTCAATCGTCCCGAGTAGGTAAGCCGCAGCGGCGCGCCGTTCAGCAGCTGTGCCTGCCGCTCGGCAAGTTCATCAGGCTGAACCAGCATGTCGGACGATACCCGGCTGTCAAAAAACAACAGCGTATTGTGGTTCAGTCGGCGATACGCCTCGTAAGTAGGCGTCCCGTTGCATTGCACGGCATCGGCTGCTGCTACAGCCTGCCGGTTGCGGCGCTCCTGTTGCCACTCCCAGATATATTTCCGCATTCTGACAAGCGGATTACGCTGTTCCGCTTTTACGATCTGCAGACGTGTCTGCAGCGTGTACTCTGTTACAAATACAGTTTTCTTGCCACGGCTATGACACCAGCGCGTCAGCGGATTCAGCTGATTATCGCCACCCAGCATGACGATGTCAGCATCAGCCAGTGCGGCATACAAAGCCTCATCACCGAAGGGTGCGCTGCGGACTTCGAACGGCAATTCAGCGCGCTTGAAAACCGCATCGTC
>CAYGKB010000037.1:0-12755 GCA_964350425.1 uncultured Chromatiaceae bacterium
ATCAGAAGGTGATCGAAGAAGCGCCCTCGCCTTTTCTGGATGAAAAAACCCGCAAAGCCATGGGCGAGCAGGCAGTGGCACTGGCCAAGGCAGTGGACTATCAGTCTGCCGGCACCGTCGAGTTCATCGTTGACGCAGACAAGAACTTTTACTTCCTGGAGATGAATACCCGTCTGCAGGTTGAGCACCCGGTTACTGAATTGATAACCGGCCAGGATCTGGTTGAGTGGATGATCCGTATTGCCTATGGCGAAAAACTCACGCTGCAGCAAAAAGACATCAAGCTAAACGGCTGGGCTGTTGAAACGCGCGTCTATGCAGAAGACCCGTTCCGTAATTTCATGCCGTCCATCGGTCGTCTGGCGCGCTACATTCCGCCGCAGGAAAGCGAACATGTGCGCGTTGATACAGGTATCGAAGAAGGCAGCGATGTGTCGATGTACTATGACCCGATGATAGCCAAGCTGGTTACCTGGGGCGCGGACCGCAATGAGGCACTGGCACACATGGGCGACGCACTGGATGCCTATTACATCCGCGGCGTATCCCACAACATCAGCTTTCTGAACGCGCTGATTGCCCATCCGCGTTTTATAGAAGGCCGGCTGACCACCAACTTTATTGCTGAAGAATACCCGGAAGGCTTTGCAGCAACCGATGTGCCGCAAGACGACCCGGCCCTTGCCGTGGCCACCGCGGCCGCCATCAATATGCATCTGATGAATCGTGCGGCAATGCTCAGCGGTCAGGTACCCAGCCATGAAAGGCGCGTGCCAAAAGACTGGGTGGCGGTGGTCAACCGCGAAGAGACGCCGCTCAGTGTCACCGGCATTGATGAAGGCTATCTTGTCACTATCGGCGGGACCGGCTACGAAGTGCTTAGCGACTGGAGCCCCGGCCAGCCTCTTGTGAAAGCCACCATTAACGGCCAGTCAGTTACGTTCCAGCAGGATAAGCTGCGTGCAGGTATCCGACTATTCCGGCGTGGCGCTCAGATCGATGTCATGATTTGCACACCGCGCGCCGCCGAACTGAATCGGCATATGCTGGAAAAGGTGCCGCCCGATTTGTCGAAGTTCCTGCTGTCACCCATGCCTGGTCTGCTGGTCAAACTCACTGTAAAAGAGGGCGATGAAGTCAAGGCCGGTGAAGAACTGGCTGTGGTCGAAGCCATGAAAATGGAAAACAGCCTGCGGGCCGAGAACGACGTGGTCGTTGCCAAAGTTCTGGCAGACCAGGGCGCCAGCCTGGTAGTGGATCAGCCGATTCTGGAATTCGAGTAGGTATGACCGACAGCAACGCAGAGTTGCTCGCCAAACAGGTCATTGAAGGTGACCGCCGCGCACTGGCGCGAGCCATTACCCTCATTGAATCCAGTCGGCCGCAGGATCGTGATCCGGCCCGGCAGTTGCTCGAAGCGCTGGTACCCCACTCCGGTGACTCCGTGCGAGTCGGCATATCCGGCGTGCCCGGCGTAGGCAAGTCAACCTTTATTGAAAGTCTGGGCAATTACCTGATTGATCAGGGTCACAAGGTTGCAGTGCTGGCGGTGGATCCCTCATCGGCTGTCAGCGGCGGTTCGATACTGGGTGATAAAACCCGCATGGAAAAACTGTCTCAGCGTGTCGAGGCATTTATCCGGCCGTCACCGGCCGGCGAAACCCTCGGCGGAGTTGCACGACGCACTCGCGAGACCATGCTGGCAGTCGAGGCCGCCGGCTTTGATGTGGTGTTGGTTGAGACCGTCGGCGTGGGGCAGTCCGAGACCACCGTGTCACGCATGACCGACATGTTTCTGCTGCTGTTGCTGCCGGCCGGCGGCGATGAACTGCAGGGCATCAAACGCGGCATAGTCGAACTTGCCGATCTGATTCTGGTCAACAAGGCCGACGGCGACCTTGCCCTGGCGGCTGAGCAATCCGTCACCGACTACCGCAAGGCCTTGATGTTCATGGCTCACCGGGCGGACGGCTGGCAGGTTCCGGTAGAGGCCATGTCAGCGCTGCATGGAGAGCGCACCGCAGATGTCTGGAAAATCGTCGCAGATTATTGCGCCCGACGCGAAGCGGCTGGTTTGATAATGGAAAAACGAGCCGCACAATCAATCAACTGGATGTGGAACGAAATTCGCAATGGCCTGGTCGAACGGTTGCGGGCTGCTCCTGAGGTGGCAGCGAGAATAGCCGAACTGGAACAGGCTGTGCGGGAAAACCGGATTTCGCCGACTTCGGCGGCTGATGAACTGATGGAAGTATTTATTAAATGATCGGAAAGCTAAACCATGTCGCTATAGTGGTACCTGACCTGAAGCAGGCTGCTGCGATCTATCGCAATACACTGGGGGCCACTGTCTCAGAACCGGTGGAACTGCCAGAACACGGTGTTACCACTGTATTTGTAGAGCTGCCAAACACCAAGATCGAGTTATTGCTGCCGCTCGGCGAGAATTCACCCATTGCCAAATTTCTGGCAAATAATCCTTCCGGTGGAATGCATCACCTTTGCTATGAAGTGGATGACATTCTGGCTGCCCGCGATCAGCTGGTCGCTGCCGGCGCACGAATTCTGGGGAATGGCGAACCCAAGAACGGCGCCCATGACAAGCCGGTATTGTTTCTGCACCCCAAGGACTTTTGCGGCACGCTGATTGAGCTGGAACAGGCTTAGCGCGGTATCAGTCGAAACTGACTACTTTTGCGACGTGGCCGGGCTTGATGCGCCCGCTGCACTCATCACAGACCGGCATGGGTTTGTGACGGCTGGATATCACTGCACGGATAGGCTTGCGCACATTGCGGCGAAAGCAGCGGCTGCAGATCAACAGATCCGTGACACGGTCAATCAGCTTGTAGCTGACCTTGGGGTCGTTGTCTGTGCACTGCGTCATCACGCCACCTTGAGTTCATAATCGGAAACCACAATCCGAAGCTGCAAAGCGAGAGCATCGAAAAATGCAGCTTTAAGGTAGCCAAAGGAATGGCAGGGAACCGTGCGGCAGCTCACATTATGGAAAATAGCTGCAAGGCAAAAAAAGCCCGCCGCCTGACCGGCAGCGGGCTTTAAATATCGGCCTGAAACGCTATCAGGCTGAGGCTTCGCGCGACAGCTCGGCCTTCTTGTGCGCCGGTGTTTTGATGGCCAGCACGGCTGCAATAATAATGGCCACAATAAACAGGGTCATTTCCAACCAGTATTCCTGCGGCCGTTCCCAGAACGACACGAACAGATTCCAGCGCCCCATCAGTTCGACCGTATTCCAGGCAATGATGGCAGTGGGAATGGCGTAGCGAATTGCGGTCGTAACTTTCCAGAAACGCATAAGGCGCTGGAACAGGTAGACGGCCCAGATCGTATTCAGAAAGAAAAATACGTAGGCGGCCGGGTGCGTTTCGCCGGCAATGTCCTCGTTATAAAGGAACAATAGCAAAACGTAACAGAACCAAATTACATATATCGTTTCCAGCGCAGTGATGGCGGCAAAATTGCGTTTATGCCCCTTGGTCGGTTTAGCAACCTTGAGTCTGAAATTGCGCTGAATCCAGAGAAAAAAGTTGCACTTGGTTTCCGGGTTAATCAGGAAATAGGCCAGTGTCGAACCCAGCACACCGATTGACGACATCATGACCAGATATTCGGCCTTGGTCGCGATTTCCCCAGGCATGTTCGGGTCCATGAGATCCGGAACGCCTAGCCAGTTGGCGTTCCAGACAAAGGAGAACTCAACCCAGCCGGTCCAGAGAAAAGTGCCCGCCCAGAACCCCATCCAGGTGGCAAATACTTCCTTCTCGCTGCGCATGCCAAAGAACAGCATGGCAAACCCCACCAGCCCCATCGCAAAAGCCGACTCGTAGACGTAATGCTCACCCGGCCACACGTCTTCCATAACGATCATGACCGTATGGCCCGCCGCCTGCACAATAAAGACGATAAAAAATGCCAACAGACCTACCCACGGGGGCCGATAAAGCAAGTTGGCGATTACGCCGCCGTGCGGTGCATTTTCGGTGCTTTGACTCATGGCTGCTTACTCCGAAACCGTATGCTTATATAGTAGGCTAATAGCTGAAAAACTGTGTTAACAGATAGTTAACGTCATGTACCGATTCAGGTACTTTTATATCCTCCGCCTATGCGAGAACCCTTGCCAAGCCTGCTGATCATAGATGACGACCGCGATCTTGCCGGCATGCTGGTCGAAATACTTGAACTCGAGGGCTACTCGGTAGCCGTTGCGGCTGACGGCGAAAGCGGGCTGCAACAGATCGCTGCGAACTCGCCGGACCTGCTCATTCTGGATGTAATGCTGCCCGGCATCGATGGCTTCGAGGTGCTGCAGCGGCTGCGGCGGGATTATGATCTGCCCGTGATCATGCTAACCGCACGCGGCGATGAATCCGAGCGCATCCACGGACTGACCAGCGGTGCTGACGACTACATACCCAAGCCTTTCAACCCGGTTGAACTGGCGGCGCGCATTCACAATGTGCTGCGACGCGCAGCGCCCAAGCAGCCGGCTCCGGAAAAGCTGCTCGCCGGCGCCATCACACTGGACCGTAAACGCCGCAAACTTTTTGTTGGCCGGACAGAGGTAAAACTGACCGCCGCCGAATTGCGCGTACTGGAACAGCTTATGCAACGCTCCGGCGAGGTTTTGTCACGCGCGCATCTTACGGAACTGGCCCTGGATCGGCCTCTTGAAGCTTACGACCGCAGCATAGACACGCTGATAAGCAAACTGCGCAAAAAACTTGCTGAAGCCGGTTTGCAGGGCAACTGTGTGCGCAGCCTGCGCGGCCATGGCTATGTATTTGACATGGACACCGACGAACCGTGAAGCACCTGCTCTACCCCGCGCTGTATATGCGTATGGCGCTTTATATCGGCGCTGCGCTGACGGCTTTTGTGCTGGTAGGGGCGCTGGCATTCGCCGCCATCGCTGCCTGGGAGTTGACCGGCTATATCGAAACCCGCGGCAGCGAACTGGGCTATCAAGCGGCCCGCGTCCTCAAGGATCGCGGTCGCAGCGGTCTGGAGTACTGGCTCGAAAACGAGGCAGCCATACCACCGGATACCAATGTCTACATTCTGGACGAGGCTGGTAAGGATATTCTTGGCCGCACTGTTCCGGGTCTTTACACGGATTTTATTGAAAACACGGTGCTGGGCAGTCACGAACAGCAGGATAATTTTCGTCCGGTGCGAGTTGCGCCGGAAATGATCGGGCCTGACGGCGAAGTATATGCCTTCATGCCACTGCCCGCGGGGTTCACACTATTTGGCACCATTGCCACCGGCCTGACACTGATTGCGGTTGCGCTGCTGGTTATTGCCAGTGTTGCCTGGCTGATTGCCGGGCGCATCGGCCGGCCTATCGGCGAACTGCAGCAGGCCGTGCGTAATCTGGCTGCCGGTGATATCAGTGCCCGGGTGCCGGACAGCATCACGCAACGTCATGATGAACTGGGCCAGCTGGCCGCAGACTTTAATTCCATGGCAGAACACCTGAATCACCTCATCAAAGGGCGTGAGCGCCTGATGCGGGAACTGTCGCACGAACTGCGCTCGCCTCTGACGCGCCTGCAGGCGGCTCTGGCCCTCGCTGCTGCGCGCAATAAGCTGGGCGAAGAGGAACAGCGACGCGTGGACAACGAAATCAGCCAGATGAATAAAGTGATCGGCGAGATTCTGCGCTACTCGGCGCTGGACAATGCAGCACGCATGCAGATTCGCCTGATTCGTCTGGACAGGCTATTGCAACAGCTTGTTGAAGTTGAAGAAATTGAAGCCAGGTCAGCAGGTTGTGAAGTGCGTCTGCAGGCACAGCCAGATCTTGAAGTCGCGGCTGATCGCGATCTGCTCAACCGGGCGCTGGAGAATATTCTCCGCAATGCAATTCGGTTCGCACCATCCGGCTCCGTCATTGACATCGAAGCTAACCGCACAAATAGCGGCGGCGCTGCGAAAGCAGGTGAAATTTGTGTAGCCATTCGCGACCGCGGCCCCGGCATCCCGGCAGATCAGCTGGAACGCATTTTCGAGCCCTACGTGCGCGTCGGCAATGACAGCAGCGGCACAGGCTTAGGTCTGGCCATAGTCAAACGCGTGATAGAACGGCATGGCGGCCGCGTAGCAGCCGAAGTGTGTCCTGACGGCGGGCTGAAAATATCCGCCTGGATTCCGGCCGCCGATTTTTCCTGATCGCTGCAGCAGTCTAGGCTGCCAATTCCCTCAGCCCCGCAGCGTTTATCGCCGCAGTGTAATCAGCTTCATGCTCGAGCGCGCGCAGATTCTTGTTGATGATGCTCTGTAGATTGGGTTTCTTGGCAGCGGGGCCCTCACCCGAGCCGATGCCGCCACCAAATTCAATAATTCGCTCCACGCCGGCTGCC
Source organism: uncultured Chromatiaceae bacterium (assembly GCA_964350425.1). Taxonomy (GTDB): domain Bacteria; phylum Pseudomonadota; class Gammaproteobacteria; order Steroidobacterales. The sequence continues at coordinate 6,390 of CAYGKB010000037.1, forward strand.
GCCGCCGTGCGCATGCAACCCACCCAGTCAACCGGATTGAAAAGCTGAAAAAACAGCCGCGTACGAATCGAATCCGGTTCGGCCTCGTGAGCCTGGCCGGTATAGTTGGACAACACCTCAAACGCCGCAGCACCAAACTCCACGCTGTCGAGAACATTGCGGAATTCGCGGGCCGCAGCAACCATCAAATAGGTATGGAACGCACCCTCGGTTTTGAGACGGGTGGCACGTTTGCGCGGAAACAGCTCAGGGAGGGCCGCCTCGAGCCTGTCCAGGTCGGCATCGGTACCACCCACCACTGTCTGCAACGGCAGGTTGCAGCTGGCGATCTGGCAATAAAAGCGGTCCGCCAGCGGCCCTGCCTCTGCCACGTCGAGTCCGAGCGCCAGCATGCCACCTTCGCCATGCTGACCCATCAGTTCGCCGCGTTTACGCACCAGCCGCAAACCGTCGGCAAAACTGATTACGCCGGCTGCCACCAATGCTGTGTATTCGCCCAGACTATGTCCGGCGCCAAGACTGGCCTGGATGCTGCCGCCTGACAGCTCCCTGAATACCTCCAGGCAGGCGATCTGATGCGTCAGCAAGGCAGGCTGAGTATTTTTGGTCAGCCCCAGCTCTTCTTCGGGGCCATTGTGCGACATTGCCGTCAGGTCAAAGCCTAAAATTTCATTGGCTTCGGCATAGACGCGCGCGGCGCTCGGAAAATCGGCACAAAGGTCGCTGCCCATTCCGGCGTACTGCGAACCCTGGCCAGGGAAAACAAACATGACTTGCTGGTCGGACATGAAACACTCCCGTTCTCAAGACCGCGAGAATACGGTTTGCCGGGAAACACCTCAAGGCCGCCGCCAGGGGCGGCCTCCCGGCATCGAACACCGGGAGGCCGGAGCGGAACAAATCAGGCTGCCTTGCGCCGCTGCATCCAGCCTGCAAGGTCATCACTGCCGCCAATGTGCTCGCCGTTCACGAACACCTGCGGCACTGTTTCACGGCCGGACACTGCACGCAGCACCGAACCACGGTAGTCCTTGTTCAGCACCAGCTCGGTGAAACCGATACCGGCATCGTTGAGCATAACCTTGGCTCTGGCACAGTGTGGACAGCCTTCACGACTGAATATCGTTACATCCAGCGGCAATTCAGCTTGCTCATTGATGTAGTTCAGCATGGTTTCCGCATCGGATACCTCGAAAGGATCTCCCTCGACTTCCGGCTCAATAAACATCTTTTCCACCACGCCGTCACGTACCAGCATCGAATAGCGCCAGGAACGATTACCGAAGCCCAGGTCATCCTTATTGACCAGCATGCCCATGCCGGCGGTGAATTCACCGGTGCCGTCCGGTATGAAACGAATCTTGTCGGCCTGCTGGTCCGCCTGCCATTCATTCATGACAAAGGCGTCATTTACCGACATGCAAACGATTTCGTCTATGCCGTTGGCTGCAAATACGTCTGCAAGCTCGTTGTAGCGCGGCACATGGGTTGATGAACAGGTCGGGGTAAACGCACCCGGCAGTGAAAACACTACTACCGAGCGGCCGGCAAACAACTCGTCCGTCGTAACATCCACCCACTCAGACCCGGCGCGGGTTTTGAAAGTCACCTCCGGCACCCGCTTGCCTTCCATAGACTGCAACATGTTTAACCCTCCTCGGCAAAAATCATTGAAGTCATGGCTACATTAAGCGCTTGCAATACATTTGAAAAATGGTATTTTTAACTCTGTTTATCCTATTTTTTCGATTATTTACTGTACGCAAACGATTGTGACCAACCTCCCCACCCTGCGTCAGCTGCAATATTTTCTGGCACTCACGGAGCATCGTCATTTTGGCCATGCAGCCGAAGCCTGCTTTGTGTCCCAGTCGGCATTCAGCCACGCCATCAGGGAACTGGAAGATACGCTGGGGGCGCAGCTCGTGGATCGCACCAACCGCTCCGTGGTAGTGACCAATATCGGCCGGGATGTGGCCGTGCAGGCGCGGCTTTGCCTGCAGGATGCCGAGGCGCTGCTGGAGATTGCGCAATCGGTGACGCAACCGCTGTCGGGGAAGCTGGTATTGGGAGTGATCCCGACCATCGCCCCGTTCGTACTGCCAAAAATTATTCCGCTTCTGCGGCGCAGCTATCCGGAACTGCAACTATACCTGCATGAAGACAAAACCGCGGCGCTTGAGGATGCCCTGACCGAAGGTGTCATAGATGCGGCTATGCTGGCACTGCCATGGCCATTACGCAATGCGACCACTCTGGAGCTGTTTAATGACCCTTTCCACCTCGCCTATTGCCGCGGCACTGAGCTTATTGATCCCGACAATTTCCGCATCAACCGACTAACCAGCCAAAGCGTATTGTTGCTCGAGGACGGGCATTGTCTGCGCGACCATGCCCTTAGTGCCTGCAGCATCAGTAATATAGATACGGTAAACCGCTTTGCCGCCAGCAGTTTGCTGACCCTTGTTGAGATGGTTGACGCCGATCTGGGCGTGACCTTTATTCCGGAAATGGCAATTGAATCAGGCTTACTGAAAGGTACGCGCGTGCAAACCCGTCCGCTGCCAAAAGGCAATCAGCGCGGCATAGGTCTGGCCTGGCGCAAGCACAGCGGCCGGGAAGCCGATTTCCGCCTGCTTGGCGATTTTATCCGTAAGCACGTCTGACTTCTTCGGCAATAATCGCAATGCCTTTGGATACGCTGGCGTCATCCTGTGAATAAGTCATACGAATACATTCATGCCGATGGCTCCAGGTTTCTCGCAACCCAGGAAAAAAGTGATGCCCGGAGAGCACCAGCACGTTTCGCTGCCGCAGCCGCAAATACAGCTCGTGACTGGTTATGGGCAGGTCCTTAAACCACAGCCACAGAAACAGAGCGCCTTCAGGCTTATGCACGCGGTAGTCAAGCCCGGCAAAACTCGCATGCACCTGCGCCAGCGCCCGCTGCATTTTGGCTTCGTAGTATGGGCGGATAATGTTTTCGCTGATATCCAGAATTCGGCCACTGGCAACCAATTCGTGCAACAGCACCGCACCGACACTGGGCACTGACAAGCTTAGTACCGAGTTGACACTGCTTATGGCGTCAATCACGGTTTCGTTTGCGACGATGACTCCGGTACGGATTCCGGGCAACCCCAGCTTGGACATGCTCATGCACATAATGGTGTTTTCATTCCATACCGGTTGCACGTCGGTGAAAAGAATGCGCGGAAACGGCATGCCGTAAGCATTGTCAATAATAAGCGGGATTCCCGCGGCTGCAGCGGCCTGCCCGAGTTGCCCCATCTCGATATCGGTAAGCACATTGCCGGTCGGATTAGTGGGGCGTGACACACAGACGGCTGCGATATCGTCACTGATGTCGAGACTGGCCACGTCGAGCCGGTACTTGAACATCCGTTCGTCCAGCTCCTCAATGGCGGGCCGCAGAGCTGTGAGCATGCCCTCTTTCAGTCCGAGATCCTGATAGCCGATGTATTCAGGTGTAACCGGCAACAAAATTTTCCTGAATGTGCCATCAGGCTGCTGCCCGGCCAGCAGATTAAACAAAATAAAAAAACCGGCCTGGCTGCCGCTGGTCAGCGCGATGTTGGCAACAGAAACGGGCCAGCCATATTCGCGGTTGAACAGGTCAGCCAGCGCCGCGCGGAATCGCTCCTCACCGGCAGGTGACGGGTAATTGGCAAACATCCGGCGATACTCGCGTTCATCACCCAGGATGCGCTCAATCTCGCCGGTGAACAGCGCTTCGATTTCGGGAATATGAGCCGGATTGCCTCCGCCGAGCATGCAGACGTCGCGATCTCCCGACAGTGCCTCGCCCAGATCGTCCATGAGCTCGCGCGCGCCGGTTTTGCGCGCGAATCGTTTGCCAAATTCAGACCAACTCAACTGTTCTGCCTCACGTCAGGGAAGATACACGAGCAACAACTCACAGGACAGCATCAGGCAGCTGGCCGCTCAACGCCCGCTGCAAAATACGCCATTGTTTCAGCTTGGCCTGATAGTCAAGGCTTGCCATCGCCGGGCTGGTTGATGGCAGTCCATGGCAAGTCAGCGCAGACCAATCGGCCGGCAAATCAGCCGCTACGCATCGTCGCCATATTTTTTCCGCGGTTCTGCCATTAAAAAAAACCTGCCTGATATCCGTATGGTCTGCCAGAAATCCGGCGAAATCGTTGACAACCACGGACTGCATATCGATTGCACTGTCCAGACTGCCGGCTCGTTTGCATTGCGCGATAACATCCCAGACCGCTATCCCGCAATCCAGCAATTGCCTTGCTCGTTCCGCATAGGGCCTGTCAGGACCGGCGTCAAACAAGTCACCCATGATTTTCCAGAAAGCATTCTGTGGCTTGCCGTAGTATTGCTGCTTGTCCAGGGATGCCACGCTTGGCATTGAACCCAGTATCAACAGCCGCGCATCAGCAGCGGCCAGCGGGGCAAATCCATTTATAGGTGTCACTGCGATTCCCGGTCCATGGCGGCACTCGCGGTCATCCCGCTGCCCGGCGCTTTAATGCGCACGGCGACAGCGAATAGCATGACGCCTGCCTGGAAAATTCCAATCATGGCAAACGGGGCATAAGGGCCCACCGCATCGAACAGCATTCCGCCGACAACGCTGGCGACCAGAATACCCATTGCGCCAAACCAGCCGTTGGTCGCAATAATAGTGCCACGCGCCGCCGGGTCGGCTTCCTGCCCGACCAGGGTCACCGACGCAATAATTGCGCTGCTCTGGCCAATAGCCAGCAGCGCAAAAGCCGGGATAGCGGAGTTTTCCAGTGGCGACGACACCAGCGACACTATCAAAAATCCGCCGGCGGCAAGGCCCATGGCAAGCCCCAACCCGGTAACACGATTGAGGCGGTCCAGTATCAAACCGAACAGGGGTGTCCAGACCAGTGAAACAACGCCCATTAACCCCATCAGCATTCCGGCTCGCCCAATGGCCTCCGGCGCCGATACACCGAGCTGTGGCGCAACCTGAATCACCCACGCGGCGACAAAAAGGCTTTTTATCGAATTGTCCGAACGACCGGCAAACGACGCGAGATACGACAAAAACACCCGCGGGTTGAGTCCGGCTCGCATACCGCCAATCAGCAACTGCAGCGGCTGTTGCCGCTCGGCGGGCGCTACAGGCACACCGCCCTGCAAACCAAACTGCAGCCAGAGCGCTGACAGCACACACAACGTGGCAGCCGTTAAAAACATAACGGTACCGGCCGCGCGCGGCGTAAAGCCTGCGGATTCCAGTGCGCCGGGAATCTGGGCCAGACCCGCGCTCATAAAAATCACACCCAGACCATTCATTACACCGCCGAAGCCGAATAACCGGCCGCGCGAGCGCTCCTGCGTGTAATCATTACCCACAATGGCCAGCATCGCTGCCAGCGCTGCGGAGCCAATCGCAAACAGCACGCGATAGGCGACCAGCTCGGTTGTTGTTGCCGCCAGTGGAAACAGGGCGTAACCGACACCGCATATCAACAAACCCGCGACCATCACCGGGCGCCTGCCTATGCGGTCGGACATCAGGCCGAAGGGAACGATTAGCGCCAGCGCGACCAGTTCCTGCGCGAAGGCCAGCAGGCCGGTAATAGAACCCTGTTCATTTTTGGGAATACTGAGATTGACCTCGATCAGGTAGATCTGCAGAAAATTCACGCCTGCCAGCATCGCAATGCAAATAAACGATGCATACATAAAGGTCCAGAAGTTGAACTTCCGGACACCGGGCGAAAGAGCAATGGGGCCTACCCTGGCATACATTTGCGACATCAAAACTCCGGCCTGAAAATACCCTGCAGCCGCGACTGCCCTGCCATGTGCGGCTTGCGAACATTCGGTCTGAGGGCGTTTATCCTATCCGCCAATTGGTGCAGAATCTAACCCTTAATTCTGTTGTCACAGCAGCGAGCAAGGTCATGTATATCAATTTCTGGTATCCCGCCGAACAAAGTTCAAACATCACGGACAAACCGCTGAAACTGCGCATGCTGGGTCAGGACTTTGTACTGTGGCGCGATTCTGCGGGAACCGTGCATTGCCTGAGCAATACCTGTACCCATCGCGGCGGATCACTCGGCAACGGAACTGTGAAAGAGGATTGCATTCAGTGCCCCTATCATGGCTGGCGCTTCAACGGGGACGGACAATGCGTGGCCATTCCGTCGCTGGGACCAAACCCAAGCATTCCGGCGCGCACCCGCATTGACGCCTATCCGGTTGTGGAACGGTATGGTCTGGTTTTCTGTTTCCTTGGCGACCTGCCGGAAGAGGAACGGCCGCCCATCATGGAGATAAAAGAATGGGGCCAGGAAGGCTGGCGACATACCACCCAGCCTTTCG
>CAYGKB010000038.1:0-12754 GCA_964350425.1 uncultured Chromatiaceae bacterium
GTGTCATGTCGAGTGTGTGCTGAATATCGTGGTAGACGGTATCGCAGCCTTCGAATCCCGGCATGCGGCCGTTGAACAGCAGTTCAAAATCATGAAACGCCAGCCACAGCTCATCAAAACTGGCGCGCGGCCAGGCGCGGTATAGGATTTCGCGCGTCGCATCACGCACATCGTCAATGCAACTGACATTGACGGTGTTGGTGACGTCGTAATCAAACCGGCGTACCTGCGGCGCAGCCATCACGGCCGCGGTCGCGCCTTCGCTATGAGATTCCGCGCTCATGCTTTGCCGACATATCCCCCCAAAGCCACTGCTGCGCAAGGGGTTCCGAGGCAGCAGCGGATTATGGCAAAACATTTTCACACGGCGGATAAGGCCAGACAATGTCAAATAACCGCCGCAAAGCACCGTAAACTGTGCCTATCTGCATAATGAACAAAACAGCGGAGGCGGGGCATTCGCGGTGAACCCGGCAACAGAATCGGCCTTTCAGGACCTTATGCCGGACAATTCATGTTTCGGATGCGGTCCTGACAATAAACACGGCCTCAGGATTAAAAGCTACTGGTCGGCGGAGCAGCCGGGCGTGGCGGTGTGTGAATTTCACGGCGCACCGTTTCACAATGCCGGTTCCGCAAAAATCCTTAATGGCGGCATCATTGCCACGATTATGGACTGCCATTCGGTGATCACAGCGGTGGCACAGGCTTACCGCGCTGCCGGTCGGCCGATCGGCAGCGAACCCAGGCTCTGGTACGTTACCGGTAGTTTTGACCTGCACTACCTTGCGCCGGCACTGCTCGAACAGCCTGTGCAATTGCTGGCACGGGTGACAGAGGCCACGGCAAAAAAGTCCGTGGTGGAATGCGAGCTGGTTTCCGCTGGGCAGGTTTGCACCGTGAGCAGTTTGGTTGCCGTGCGGGTTCCGCTGGAGTGGCATGATGTCTGAGGTAATTTCCAAAGGCACTGACTGGCTGGTGCTGCTGGCCAAGGCCGGCTCGCTGTTGCTTGGCGCTGCCGCGGCATTTTTCGGTTTTGTGGTGCTGAAATCCGTTTATGATTTTCTGGTCTTTGGCCCGGAAAAAGGCGCCACCGGTGTGTTCATGATAGACAGCATGTTCGGTGGTTTTGCGCTGTTTGTGATGTCCCGGTTTTTGTGGATTTATGCGCTAAAACGCCAGCGTCGCGCGCTGGGCGACAAAGGCGCGGAGGAATAGGCTGCAGGAGTTTGCAACATGCGTGACCTGGTAAAAAAACTTCTCGACAATGACATGTCCAGGCGCGACTTCGGTCGCGCCATGCTGGCCATGGGGTTCAGTTCGACCGCAGCCCAGTCGCTGCTCACATCCGTGGCGCAGGCACAGGACGCAACCGAGTCGCCCGGTTATGAGTTCACCGGCAACGGCGGTGAAATTGTGGCCGAATGTTTGCAGGCAGCCGGTGTGGAATACGTATTCGATGCCAATTCCACCGGGCAGGCAACTTTTTATGATGCCGTCGGCCAGAGTGATCGCCTTAAACTGATTATTGGTCTTCAGGAAGGTCAGGCCACGGCTATCGCGCATGGCTACGAGCTGGCCAGCGGCAGGACGGCAGTGCTGTTCCTCGGCAGCATCGGTATGCCCAATACCCTGTGTAATCTCTACAACGCCTGGAAAGACCGCTCCTCGCTGCTGGTGTTTTCCGACGGCCAGGCCAGTACGCAGACGGGCCGTGACGGTTTCCAGCAGGTGCAGGACTGGATGGCGCCCACTGAACAGTTCACCAAGTGGCGCTGGAAAATTTCGCATGCTGACCGTATCGCCGAAATGACCCGGCGCGGCTTCAAGCTGGCCGGCACGCCACCGGGCGGACCTGTGTACATTAAAATTCCGCGCGACCTGCTCGGTACGCCGAATATCAAGCAAACCATCTATCCGCAGGAAAGCTTCCAGGTGCCGGTCAACATGGCGCCGCAACCGGAGCTAATCGAGCGTACTGCCCGCTTGCTGCTCAACGCCGAACGGCCGATGATCAACGTTGGTCAGGAAGTGACCCGCGGCGGCGCCGCGCCGGCGGTACTGGAACTGGCCGAGATGCTGGGCATCCCTGTGTCGCAGGGCTTCAGTGTGTTCGGCGATTTTCCGTTTGCGCACCCGCTGTTCAGCGGCTTTGCCGGGATGGGTTTTCCGGGCGGGCTGCGTCGTGCCGATGTGTTTCTGAATCTCGGCGCGCTGATGCCCGATGAGTCCATTATCACCGCGTCGCCCAGGGATACAGCCACGGTCATTAACGCGCGCCTGGAATATGATGTGATTGCCAACCGGCACCCGACCGACATTGCTATTGCTGCCGGAATGGGCGAAACCACCCGCGCGCTGCTGGATGCCATCAGGGCGAACAGCACCGAGGCGCAGCGCAAAGCCATCCGCGAACCGCGCATGGCCAAGGCGGAAAGTTCGTTTAAGCGCTCGCGCGAGCGCATGCTGAAGCGCGCGGAAAAAACCTGGAACGATGCACCCATCGCCGCCGAGCGGCTCTGCTACGAGATGGATCAGTTACTCGAAGACGACGCCATCGTGGTGGTCGAAACCGGCGGACGCGACCCGCAGAACTGGATGACTTTCGCGCCGGGCAAAAAGCAGGTCATCGGGCCTACCACCGGTTATGCGCTGGGCTGGGGTATCGGCGCCGGCATCGGCGCGAAGATGGCGCAGCCGGATAAGCAGGTGGTTGCCATGGTCGGTGACGGTGCCATGCTGTTCGGTCAGATAGAGGCCCTGTGGACAGCAGCCCGCTATGAGGTGCCGGTCATTTTTGTGGTGTTCAATAACCGCAGCTATGACGGCGAGCGCGGCCGCATCGCGCTGTTTTCACCGCTGGCACGCAGCCAGCGCGACAACTGGAAGGATATGTCGTGCTACCTCGGCAACCCTGATATCAATTTTGTGGATGTCGCCAGGGGCTTCGGCATTGCCGGTGCGCAGCTGCAGCAACCGGGCGACATCAAAAAGGTGGTCAAACGCGCCATGGATGCGACCCGCGAAGGCCGGCCATTCATGATTGATGCTGCGATTGCCCGCCGCGGCCCCGGCGCCGAGTCAACCTGGCATCCGGATATTTCCATCGCCCGCAATCGCACCCGCAGGGTCTGACAGTTGGATATCAACATCATATTGGAGCCGGACCTGAGTCCGGCCCAGTTTGCCGAACTCGCCGTCGAGGCAGAAAAACTGGGCGTGCGGGCCATGTGGTCGTCGAACTACCACATGCACTACGACCCGTTTCTCTTGCTGGCACCGGCTGCCGCAGCCACCAGCAGAATACTGCTCGGGCCGCTGGCCATAAGCCCGTGGGAAATGCACCCGCTGCGGATGGCCAATGCGGTTCTGACCCTCAACGAAATGAGCAACGGCCGCGCCATGATCGCGGTTAGTGGCGGCGGCGGACCGCTTGGCGCCATTGCCTGGCGGCCGGCCGACAATGCACCCAACTGGCCGCCGCTGAATCCGGTCAAGCGCACCACGGAACCGGGCCGGCGTGTGACAGCAGTGCGTGAAACCATCGAGGTGCTGGAGCAGGCGCGGTCCGGTGATTTTTTTATGGGTTACGAGGGCCGCGTGTTTTCGGTAACGCGGCCTTTCGGCATGCCCTGGGCAAAACAACCCGGACCGCTTATCTATAGTTGTTCCACGGGCCCGATGATGTGCCGGCTTGGCGGACGCATTGCTGATGGCATCCAGATCAGTGACGGTACCGTGGATATGATTCCCGATCTGGTGAACGAGGTACACAAGGGTCAGGCCCGGCGCGCCGCGCCCAGCGAGGATTTTCGCATCGGTAATTTCTGGGCCTGGCATATCAAAGCGGATCGTGAAGCTTCCATGTATGAGGCGCGTCGCGAACTTATCTGGCGCGGCGCCATCATCGGCCAGGTGCGTGAACACATCCGGCCGTTCTGTCACGACGATGCCGAAGTTGATCTGATTATTGATAACTGGGAAACCTTTCGCGTCGCCTTCCGTACCCGCAGCGGCAACATTGAGGGCATTCCCGCAGATCTGGTAAACCGGTTAATCGCAGGCATGGCTTCCGCCGGCGGTATCGACAACATCGAACAGGAAGTTGAACGCTACAAAAACATGGCCGCCGCCGGCCTTACTGAACTCGACCTGCGGCTGTTCGACAAGCCGATGGAAGGCCTGAAGCTGATCGGCGAGCATGTGTTGCCCGCTGTTCGCGACGCCTGACGGCGGCTAGTTGAACTCGATCAGCACCGGCGCATGGTCTGACGGTCGCTCCAGCTTGCGCGGCTCCCGGTCTATGCGGCTGGCGGTGCAGCGGCCGGCAAGCGCCGCCGAAACCAGCAACAGATCAATGCGCAGCCCACGGTTGCGGCGAAACCCGGCCGCGCGGTAGTCCCACCAGCTAAACAGTTTTTCTTCCTGGTCGAACAGCCGGAAGCTGTCGCGCAGGCCCAGGTCCAGCAGTTCCTGCAAAGCCGCGCGCTCGGCGTCACTGCAGAGAATCTTGCCGGCCCATTCTTCCGGATCGTGCACATCGCGATCATCCGGGGCGATATTGAAATCACCCATTACCACCACGTTGTCATGCTGCCCGATTTCAGCAGCCAGCCACTCGCGCAGGGCGGCCAGCCAGTTCAGCTTATACGCATATTTTTCGTCGCCCACGGCTTTGCCGTTGGGAACATACAGGTTGATCACCCGCGTGCCGTTATAGGTCGCTGCGATGGCGCGCTTCTGGTCATCGGCGAAATTGGGCAGCGCACGATGCACATCCGTGCCGGCATCGCGCGACAGCAACGCCACGCCGTTGTAGGTTTTCTGGCCATGCACCAGGCTCTGGTAGCCGGCCTCGGCAAAAACCTCCACCGGAAAACTTTCGGTGGGCATTTTGATTTCCTGCAGGCCCAGTACATCCGGCTGTTCGGCCGCCAGCCAGTCGAGCACCTGCTGTTCACGCACACGGATGGAATTGACGTTCCAGCTGGCTACTTTCATCGTGACAACCTTGCGCGTAATCAGGAGTTGTTCGGCGGCAGCGTGTCGATACCGGCCTGTGCCAGCAGCGGCTCGATGCGTGGTGCCCGGCCCCGGAACGCCCGGAAGGCTGTGCCGATGTCGCGGGTGCCGCCGACCTCGAGAATATTCTGGCGGAAGCGGTCGGCCGTGGCGCGGTCGAACAGGCCGCGTTCCTCAAACGCAGAAAACGCGTCCGCCGCCAGCACTTCGGCCCACTTGTAGCTGTAGTAGCCGGCCGCATAACCACCGCCGAATACATGCGAGAAGCTGTTGGCGAAACGACTGTAAACCGGCGGCCTGATGACAGCGACCCGGTCGCGAACCTCGTTCAGAATCTCGCGGAATCGCGGCCCCTTGGCCGGATCGTATTCGGCGTGTATGCGCCAGTCGAACAGCGCGAACTCAATCTGCCGCACCATCTGCAGGCCGGACTGGAACACGCGCGAGGCTTCCAGCTGATTCAACAATTCGTCAGGCAGCGCCGCGCCGCTTTGCACATGTTGTGACATGCCGCGCACCACTTCCGGATCCCAGGCGAAGTTTTCCATGAACTGACTGGGCAGCTCCACCGCATCCCACGGCACGCCGTTGATGCCCGACACGCTCGGGTAATCCACCCGCGTCAGCAGATGGTGCAGGGTATGGCCGAACTCGTGGAACAGTGTGACGATCTCATCGTGACTGAGCTGCGCCGGCTTGTCGCCCGCGGGTTTGGTGAAGTTGCACACCAGGTGCGCGACCGGCAGCTGTACTTTGCCGTTGCTGCCTTTGCGCAGCACGCACTCGTCCATCCAGGCGCCGGCGCGTTTGTTGCGCCGTGCGTACAGGTCCATAAAAAAGCCGCCGATCTCGGCGTCATCTTCATTGACCAGTGCGTAGTAATGCACGTCCGCCTGCCAGGTTTCCACGCCCTGCCGCTCGCGGGCGCGAATACCGTAGAGCCGTTCCATGACGCTGAACAGGCCGTCCATCACCCGCGGCAGCGGAAAATAGGGCCGCAGCTCTTCATCGGAAATCGAAAACTTTTCCAGCCGCAGCTTTTCCGAGTAGTAGCCGATGTCCCAGGGTTCCAGCGGCCGTCCCACCCAGCCTTCCAGTTCGGCCAGATCGCGCTCGGCCGCCGGTCGCGATACCCCCGCCAGGTGCGTCAGAAAATCGCTGACTTCGCCGACATCCCTGGCCATGCGGCTGGCCAGCGCGTACTCGGCATAGTTGCGAAAGCCCACCAGGTTGGCTGCTTCATGGCGCAGCGCCATGATGTCTTCCATTACGTGGGTGTTGTCGTGCATGCCGCCCACCGGTCCCTGCTCGGATGCCCTGGTCACCCAGGCTTCATAGAAATCCCGCCGCAGGCGATCGTCATCAGCATAGGTCATCACCGCCACATAGGTGGGCTGGTCGAGCTGCAACACCCAGCCGTCCTTGCCCTGTTCTACGGCATTCGCCGCAGCCACTTCCAGCACCGCCTGCGGAATGCCGCTGATGCGGGCCTCACTGATTTCGTGGTGCTCCCAGGCGCTCATGGAGTCGAGTACGTTCTGCTCAAACTTCGCGTGCAGGCCGGACAACTCTTCCATCACCTGTTTGAAGCGTGCCTTCTTGTCCCTCGGCAGGTCGACGCCGGCAAGATGGAAGTCACGCAGCGCATGCTCCAGCAGCATGCTGCGTGCAGCATCAGCGCTACCGGATTGTTCGGCGACCGTTTTAAACAGCCGATACAGGCGTTCGTCCTGCGCCACCTCGGTGGAGTAGCGGCTTAGCTTGGGCAGACAGCGATTGTAGGCGTCGCGCAATTCGTCGCTGTTGACCACCATTTGCAGGTGGCTGACCGGCGACCAGACCCGATGCAGACGCTCATGCAGCTCCTCCAGCGGCAGGATCGCGGAGTCGAAATCGGGCGTGCCGCTGTCCTGATCGGCCAGCAGGCGCTCGAGTTCGGCACGATTGTGTTGCAGCACTTCGTCCAGTGCAGCCTCCACATGGCGGGGCTGAATCTGGCTGAAATGCGGCAGGCCTGTTGTCTCAAGTAATGGATTGGTCATGCCGGCATAGCTGGTTGCGAAAGGCCGAAATGCTATCACAGGTGGGGTTGCCCACAGCGCTCAGGCATACTTAGCGGCCCGGAGAAAAGGTGTTTTATGACAGACGCAGCAGCATACGATTTGATCGCCATCGGCGGCGGCAGCGGCGGACTGGCCGCAACCCAGCGCGCGGCCGAATACGGCGCGCGTTGCCTGGTAATCGAACGGGACGGCCGGCTCGGCGGTACCTGCGTAAATGTTGGTTGCGTGCCCAAAAAGGTCATGTGGCATGCGGCAGAAATCGCCCAGGTGATGCGCGCTGCCGGCGACTACGGGTTTACCGTCGGCGAACCCGTTCACGACTGGGCCACGCTGGTCGAGCGGCGCGAAAATTACATCAGCCGGCTCAACGGTATTTACGATCGCAACCTGAACAATAAGTCGGTGGACTGGATTACCGGGACAGCGCAGTTTGTGGACGCGCATACGCTGCAGGTCGGCGATGCGTTTTACACCGCGCCGCACATTATTATTGCCACCGGCGGTGAGCCGGTGGTGCCGGCAATCGCCGGGGCCGAAGCCGGCATAACCTCGGACGGTTTTTTTGCCCTGACTGAGCGGCCGCAGCGGGTCGCCGTGGTGGGTAGCGGTTACATTGCCGTGGAACTCGCCGGGGTGCTGGCCGCGCTCGGTTCTGACGTTGATCTCTATGCCCGCTACGACAGCATCCTGCGTGCACTGGATCCCATGCTGCAGCAAGCAGCCATCGCCGCGCTGGTAGAGCACGACGTCACCGTCAACCTGCACAGCATCCCGACCGAGTTGCGGACCGGCGGCGAGGGCCTGCAGCTAACCTTCGAAAGCGGTGTTACAGGCGCTCCGGCGGACGCCGTGATCTGGGCCGTGGGCCGCCGGCCGCTGACTTACGGGTTAAACCTTGATGCAGCGGGGGTCGAGACCGGCGCGCGCGGTCACATCGTTGTTGACAAGTTTCAGCAGAGCAATGTCGCAGGAATTTATGCCATCGGTGATGCCACCGGGCAGGTCGAGCTCACCCCGGTAGCCATTGCAGCCGGGCGTCGCCTCAGCGACCGGGTGTTCGGCAGCATGGACGGGCGTTACCTTGACTACAGCAACATCCCCACGGTTATTTTCAGTCACCCGACCATTGGTACGGTGGGCATGACCGAACCGCAGGCGGTCGAGCAGTTCGGCGCCGATGCCGTGAAAACCTACCAGTCAGGGTTCAATTCCCTGTACTACGGTGTGCAGGAGCACAAAGTGCGTTCCACCATGAAGCTGGTATGCGCCGGCGCAGAAGAACGCGTGGTGGGTGTGCACATGATCGGACCGGGCAGCGACGAAATCCTGCAGGGCTTCGCAGTCGCCGTGAAGATGGGCGCTACCAAGACCGATCTCGATAATACCGTCGCCATCCACCCGACTGCGGCCGAAGAACTCGTCACCATGCGCTGAGTTGCGGCGCGGCAGCCGGCCACATTGCCGTCGCTTGCTCAGGGTAGCTTTGCACGAACTGCTGCCGTGTCCGGCCGGACATCACGCCAGATATTAAACGACTCGGCGGCCTGCTCGATCAGCATGCCCCAGCCCTGATGCGCGGCCTTGCAGCCATGGCTGCGTGCCCAGGTCAGAAAGGGCGTGTCCTGCATGGAATACGACAGGTCGTAGCAGACTGTGTCGGGACCCACGATACAGGCGGGAAACGGTGCCACCTCGCCGGACAGTCCGGCCGAAGTGGCATTGATAACCAGGTCGAACGGCTGTGGCGGCTCGTCGTCATCGGTCTCGGCCAGTTCGTCAAACGAGCGTGCCTTGATGCGGCCGATATCCGCGAATTCGTCGGCAATGTCGAGGGCACGCTGCAGGGTGCGGTTGGCAATCACCAGTTCGTCCGGCCGCAGTTCCGCCAGCGTTGCCAGAATCCCGCGCGCGGCGCCACCGGCGCCCAGTACCAGGATGCGCATGTTCTCCGGTTCGAGGCCGAGGTTGTCGCGCAGATCAATGATCAGGCCGATGCCGTCGGTGTTGTCACCACGCAGCGTGCCGTCTTCCAGTTTACTGATGGTGTTCACAGCACCGGCAAGTTCGGCGCGTTCGGTCAGCGAGTCCAGCAGCTCAATGACGGCTTCCTTGTGCGGCACCGTAACGTTAAGACCACGCCCGCCCAGCGCAATAAAACGCGTAATCGCGGCATGCAGGTCTTCCGGCGCCGCATCAATGGCTTCATAGCTGATGTTTGCACCGGTCTGCGTTGCAAACTGTGCATGAATCACCGGTGATTTACTGTGCGCAATAGGGTGGCCGATAACGGCATATTTTTCAGTATCGGACATGGGAAGGCTCAGCAGGTCAGGGGCAGGTCAGGGCACCCGAATTTTGTACCGGCAGGCCATTCACATCAACATCAATAATGCTCAGCCCTAGTTCGGTGAGCACATCCTGCCGGTGCAGAATGCCGCCCAGCCACAGGCCGTCGGCCAGCCCGTTCCACATGGCGGTGAGGCTGGTCTCGCTGCCGGCCACGGCGCTGCCGGGTACGTTGTCGAGGGTCAGATTGCCGCCGCTGTCAGTGCGGCCCACGCCCCAGGCCAGGATGCAGAACTCGGTCTGCAGCCCTTCCAGTTCGTAGCCGTGTACGTCAATGATGTAAGTGCCGGGTTCCGGCGCAGTGATATCCACGGTCTCGTTCGAGGTGTCGGCATGGCTGGCGGCGCCGACTAAAGTTTCGTCCTCGCAGATGCTGTCATTGTTGGTGTCCGTGCAATACCAGACATACAGATCCAGGTCGTCATCGCTGTCGGTCAGGGCATCAAACAGCGCTACCCGCAGCAGCAGATCGTCCGTTGCATCCACCGCAATCGCGGTGCGATACACCCACGGTTCGGCCGGAAATGTCAGCTGATAGAAATCCAGCGGATCGTCCACCACCGTTGCGGGTTCGGTATTGGTGCAGATTGTGTCGTCCGGATTGTTGTCGGGCAGCACACAGGGCAGTTCCAGGCCCAGCGGCAGGGCGGAGTAACTGCCGTTGTAGCCGAAGCGCAGGTCAATAGCCGCACTGCCGGTGGCACCGTTGCCGCTCACCTGCTCGCTGACCGCAATCTGCGCCGGTTGTACCGCGAAGGGGCTGCGCACCCGGTGTGTATCGCTGACCCAGGTGTAACTGCCGAACAGCCATTTATTCAGCGGCGCACTGCCGGTGGCGAAGCGAACGCTGAACTGCTGCGTTTCATCCGTGCCGAGTACCAGCGTGTCGGGCGTCACCGTTACGTCAAGCTGGGATGGCGCATCAATTTCCACCCGGAATGTTGCCGGTGCGCCGGGGTTGCGCACACTGCGGGTGATTTCGCCGGACGCCACCAGTTCGGTGATAGCTGCCGACGGCAGGTTGACGTCCCTGGCATCGATATTCTGCACCGGCAGTGCGGCGCATTCCTGCGGTGTCTTGCGCGCCAGATCCACGAAGCACAGATAGGCGTCATATTCGTCAATGGCGGTGTCGTAGAGCAGGCCGGGATCAATGGCGGTGTTCGGCACCACGTGACCGGCGCCCATGTCGAACGGGTCGGCCGCCGCACCGCCGGCTGTCTTGAGTATGTCCTGCCGCGCGCTGGTCATCAGCGCCGACTTGATTTCGGCCGGCGTCCAGTCCGGGTGCTGCTCTTTGATCAGCGCCGCGATGCCGGCCACGTGCGGCGCCGACTGCGAGGTGCCCGACAGGTACTGGAAGTCTTCGCCGCGATAACCGTTGGCCACGTCGGGAGACTGCCCGCCGAGAATGTTGACGCCGGGTGCCACCACGTCGGGTTTGAGGAAGTCGGGGTCGGCAAGGCTGGGTCCGCGCCCGGAAAAGCTGCCCATGACATTGCCGGTTTCCGCAAAGTTGATGAAGATGCTTTCGTCCAGCGTGACTTCGACACTGTCGCCGACGGCAAGCTTGTCGCGCAGCAGTTGCCCGTCGGCCTGGCTGATCATCACGCCGGGTATGTCGATCCCGGTCGCGTCACCGGCCATGACCTGCAGCGGCTGGTCATTGCTGAACACCACCACTGCCAGCGCACCGGCCTGCTGGGCAAACAGAATTTTGTCGACAAAATCGCAACCGCCGCGCTGAATGAGCGCAATATTGCCGTCAATTTCATCCGCGTTCACGGCTTCACTGCAAAGGTCCGTGATGGAACCGGCGGCGCCCTCCGGGGTGGTGATCGTATTGTCATTCACCAGCACCAGTTCCGCGGTGATCGGTCCGCTTGCGGTCAGCGGCAAGGTGACACTGCCTTCTTTGCTTTCGTAGTTGCCGGCCAGTGACGCCGGTTTGTTGACGCGCAGGCCTTCGGCGATGCGGGTGCCGGTGCGGCTGGTGGCGCCCACACTGAGTACCCACGGCGTGGTGGCGGGCGCCAGCATGGTGAAAGGCGTCGGGCCGTCATTGCCGGTGGCCACCACGCTCAGCACGCCTGCTTCGGCGGCGCGTAGCAACGCCAGGTCGTCGGCATCGGTCAGGCTGTCATCCAGGCTGCCCACCGAGTAGTTGATGATGTCGACGCCGTCGGCGACTGCATCGTCAATGGCCAGCATCAGGTCGGCGACACTGCAGGTGGCGCGAAAGCCACCGGGCTCCAGCCAACAGGCCTTGTATACCGCCACCCGCGCCCGCGGTGCGACGCCGCTGATCCGGCCGGCGCTGCGACCGAAAATATCCGCCTCTACCGGATTGCCGGCGGCGATAGAGGCGATGTGGGTGCCATGACCGTCGGCGTCTGCCGGCGACAAAAACTCATTGGCGTCGAGTTCATAGCCGTCGGCATACAGAAAGCCGTCAACGTAATAGCGCGCGCCGATCAGTTTGTCATTGCAGTCTGCCGCGGTGAAATTTTCACCGGTCTCGCAGGTGCCCTGCCAGTCATCCGGCGGGCCGCTGAACAGCGCCGGTCCGGGCTGCTTGAAACGCCGGCACAGCCACAGGCCCAGCAGCGAGTTCTCCGCCCATTCAGACCTGCACAGGCGCGGTTTGTCCCTGACCGCCCGGTCGGCAAAACTCGGATGATTGGGCGTGATGCCGCTGTCAATCACGCCGATGACAACGCCCTCACCCTGCAGACCCAGGTCGCTGCGCAAACCGCCATCGCTGTCCAGCAGCCCGAGAAAGGCCGGGCTGCTGGCGGTTGATACACTGCGCCGGCGGTCCTCCCAGACGCGTTTCACCCGCTTGTGCAGGCGCAGCGCAGCGGCCTGCTGCGGTGTCAGTTTGATCGCCACGCCGTTGAAGGTGTAGCGGTAGGAATAAACTTTCTGGTGATCAATGCCCAGTGCCTTAAGGATGCGATTCTGCTGCTCCTGCAGCTTGCGCACCGCATTGCGCGCGGCAAAGGATTGCGGGTTAAAACGTTCGGTTTCGACGGCGCCGGCCAGCAGTCCGCTGGTGCGAGTGCGCTGACCGCTTATGCCGGGAGCCGCGAGCGCCGGCGGGTCGGCGAATTGCACGATGTACAGACGCTCGGCCTGGGATGGCTCCGGGGTGACGCGCAGGCGCACCTCGGCGCTGCCGCGCACGTCCGCCGCTGCCACGGCTGCCAGCAACAGGCCGGCTATACCGGCCAGAGCGGGCAGAAGTCGAGCGGAGTTAAAAATGCTGTCCATGCGCCCCACGCTGTAATTCTTCTTTGAATGCAGGAACTTGCGCCCGCCTG
>CAYGKB010000039.1:0-12550 GCA_964350425.1 uncultured Chromatiaceae bacterium
CCGGCATATGGCCCGTTTCCCGCACGGGGTCGCCGATGTCGAGGACTTCATGGCCTCGCTTGCGCAGGGCTCCGGACGCCCGGATGTCGTTCCGGCATTCCGCAGCTTTATTGATCAGCCGGGCGTACCCATCGTCGATATAGAGTCGGATTGTGCCGGAGATGAAGCAGCTATCTCGGTGCGACAGTCGCGCTACCTGCCGGTCGGCTCGCGTGGCGATGCCGCGCAAACCTGGCTACTGCCCATGTGCGTGCGCTACGGTAGCGGCGAAACAGTCACGAAATCCTGCATGCTGCTGGACAAGCCCGAGGCAACGCTGCCGCTGGGCACCTCATCCTGCCCGGACTTTGTCATGCCGAATGCGGACGGTGCCGGTTACTACCGGTTTTCGTTAAGCGATGCGGACTGGGGCGACCTGATGGCCGGTTTCGAGCGGCTAAACCAGAAAGAGGCGCTGGTTGTTGCCGGTAGCCTGTCGGCTGCTTACCAGGCCAATCGCTTGTCTACCACGGCGCTAATCGATGCTTTGCGTGTGGTTGCCGCATCGCCTTATTCGCAGGTTGCGATCGCGCCGGCCAGGGATCTGACCCGTATCAGTGACAAGTTGGTGTCAGAAAATGGGCGTGACGCTGTGCGTACGCTGATGCGTGAGCTCTATCGCCCGCATTTGGACGCACTCAATGCGGCCACCGGCGAGGTTTCTGACGTGGCTGCTGTTGATCGCGCGCTGTTTCGTACCAAGCTTGTCACTTTCCTCGCACTCGATGCCCGTGACCCCGAGTTGCGCGCCGAACTGACAACCAAGGCAGAGCGCTTCGTCAACGATGGCGACCCGACAGCAATCGCCCCGGCATTGCTGCCGGTTGCTCTCTCCGTCGCTGTGCAGGAACGCGGCCGGAAGTTTGCGACGGCGTTGTTTGAGCGGATGCTTGCCTCGAACGATGTCAAATTCCGCACCGAAGCGGCGAGCGCGCTTGCCGCGACCGACGACGCAGCACTCGGAGACTGGGTGCGGGGACTATTGCTCGATGAGCGGCTGCGTGGCAGGGAACCGACCACTATCGCTTTCGCCATGGCGACACGGCCGAGTCAGCGACGCGCGATGCTCGACTGGTTCATGCAAAACGAGCCGGTTTTTACGGCCGACATGTCGCAGTTTGCCACTCGCTGGCTGCCTAGCTTGGGTGCCGGTTTCTGCACGCTACCGGAGCGCGACGAAGTAGAAGCCTACTTCGCGCCGCTCGCCAAAAACTGGCAGGGCGCGCAGCGCACGCTTGCGGAAGTACTGGAAGGTATTGAGCTGTGCGCCGCGTTACATACCGCCAAGGGCGCGGAAGTCGACGCTTATTTCACCGGCTAACCTGATGCCCGGCAAACAGTAAATGGAGGCTAGGGTCGGAATCGAACCGGCGTACACGGAGTTGCAGTCCGCTGCATAACCACTCTGCCACCTAGCCACGGTGGTTTACTCATTGTAAGAAAAAGGCCCGGCATTTGCCGGGCCTTTTTTAACCTGGAGCGGGTGAACGGGTTCGAACCGTCGACCTGTACCTTGGCAAGGTACCGCTCTACCAACTGAGCTACACCCGCGAGGGAGGCTTATCTTAAGCGGCGCAGCCGGGGTGTCAAGCATCTTGCCGACTTCTTTTGGCAGTCTCAGGCCTGGTCTGCGTTAAGGTGCGGCCACGCGGCCTTGAGGTACAGCAACATGGACCAGATGGTCAGTACCGCGGCCGCCAACACGAGCAGGAAACCGATGCCATAGACGGGAATGATGCCGAAAAAAGGATAAGTGAACAGCATTGCGCCCACGCCGACTAACTGCAGGATGGTTTTCAGCTTGGCAATGCCGCTGACTTTGACGTGATGCCGTTCACCAAGCTCAGCCATCCATTCACGCAGCGCTGATATGACAATTTCCCGTCCAATGATGATGATTGCGCAAATCGCGAGCGCAATATCGTGGCGCGGGAAAAAAATCAGGTGATGCTTGGGCGCTGCCCACAAAATCAGCACCAGTGCCGTGGCTACCATCAGCTTGTCTGCCACCGGATCGAGAAAGGCGCCGAATTTGGATGTCATATCCAGCTTGCGTGCCAGGTAACCATCCAGCCAGTCAGTCAGGCCGGCAATGGTAAAAATGAGTGCCGCGATAGGCTTGGGCCAATAGCCGGGTAACATGAAAACAACCACCACCAGCGGAATCGCGGCGATGCGCATCCAGGTCAGTGCCAGCGCAATGTTGAAGGGTTTGGACATCGCCTAAGCTTAGCCTCCGTGGAAGTGGTCGTAAATGCGTTCGGCAAGATTCGGGCTGATACCGGTGACCTGTTTCAGGTCATCCACGCCGGCCTGTTTGACACCCTGCATGCCGCCAAAATGCCGCAGCAGTTCGCGGCGCTTTTTGGGCCCTACCCCGGCGATGCCTTCCAGCGCCGATTGCTGTTTCTGTTTGCCGCGGCGCTGGCGCATTGCCGTAATGGCAAAGCGGTGCGCTTCATCGCGAATCTGCTGGATCAGATGCAGGGCCGGCGAATCGGCCGGCAAACGCAGTTCCTGCGTCTGACCGCGCACGTGAATCACTTCTTTGCCGGCCCGCCGTTCCGGACCTTTGGCTACCGCTGCCAGCACCGGTCCAGCCAAAGCTATATCGTCCAGTACCGCCGCCGCCGCACTGAGTTGTCCTTTGCCGCCGTCAATCAGGATGATGTCGGGTAACGGCGCCTCGCCTTGCTTGACCCGCGTGTAGCGGCGTTTTACGGCTTCCGCAATGGCAGCATAGTCATCACCTGCCTCAGCCGTCTTGATATTAAAACGCCGGTAGTCGGCCTTCACGGCGCCGCTTGCGCCAAACACCACGCAGGAAGCCACGGTTTGTTCGCCGCCGGTATGGCTGATGTCGAAACATTCGATACGGGTCGGTGGCTCGTCGAGGCGCAGCGCTTCGCCAAGCGCGACCAGTTGCTTTTCAGCATTCAGCCATCCGGCAGCCTCCATCAGCAGTGCCTCGCGGGCATTGGCAGCCGCCATTTCCACCCAGCCGCGCCGGGTACCACGCACATTGGCGCGCACCCTGACCGGCCCCTGCCGCTGCTGGCTGAGCGAGTCTTCCAGCAGGCCGCATTCTTCCGGCAATACATTCACCAGTATGTCGGCGGGCACTGGCCCGCGCATATAGTGTTGCGCAATAAAGGCAGCCATGACTTCGGCGGCGGTGTGCTCGCTGCGCGTGCGCGGGAAAAAGCTGCGACTGCCGAGTACCCGCCCGCCTTTGATCATGACCGCGACGACCGCCCACTTGCCCTTGTGCTCCGCTACCGCAATCGCATCAGTATCAACGGCCTGCTCGCCGGTGACCGACTGCCGTGCGTGCAGGCTCTTGATAGCCGCGATCTGATCGCGCAGTTGCGCGGCGGTTTCATAGTCTTTCTGAGCCGAGGCGGCTTCCATGCGGTCCGCAAGATCTTCCAGCACCCGGGTATCGCGCCCTTCCAGAAACAGCAGTGCATTTTTCACATCGCGCTGATAGTCCTCGGGGCTGATAAGACCTACGCATGGCGCCGAGCAACGCTTGATCTGATGCTGCAGGCACGGCCGTGCGCGATTGCTGAAAAAGGTATCTTCGCACTGGCGCACGCGGAACAGTTTCTGGATATGAGTCAGGGTCTGGCGCACGGCCGTGCTGTTGGGAAACGGCCCCAGAAAACGTCCCGGTTGCCTGCGCGAGCCGCGATGAAAGCCGAACCGCGGATAGGTCTGCTGCGTGGTGATGTGGATAAACGGGTAGCCCTTGCCGTCCCGTAACAGCACGTTGTAGTAGGGCTGATGTTGCTTGATCAGGTTGAGTTCCAGCAACAGCGCTTCTTTTTCCGAAGCCGTAACGGTGACCTCCACCCGTTCCGTCTGGCCCATCAGTGCCATGGTTTTGGGGTGATGCGCTTTGCTGCCGTAATAACTGGAGACGCGCTTCTTAAGGTCATGCGCCTTGCCCACATACAGCACTTCGCCCGCCGCATCGAGCATGCGGTAGACCCCGGGCTTGTGTGTCAGGGTGCTGAGAAAATTTTTGGCGTCAAACGGCTGACTCACGCTACCAGGCTGTCCAGGTGCTGCCGGGCCGCGGCGAAGACGGCAGCAAACATTTCCGGCGTCAGGCGCCGCGTGTTGGTATTGTAGCGGCTGCAGTGATACGAACTCAGCAGTCGCAGCCCGGCGGGCAAAGCATAGTCACTGCCGTGGCCGAATTTGAAGTCGGCTTTACGCACAGCCGCCGCCTTCAGCACCGCATTATGCGCCAGGCTGCCCAGGGCCAGTATCACGCTGCCGGGTTGCAATACTGCCAGTTCGTCCTGCAGGTAGTCATTGCAGTTATTGACTTCAGCGCCAAGCGGCTTGTTTTGTGGCGGTAGGCAGCGCACCGCGTTGGTGATACGACAATCGGTCAGTTTTAGGCCGTCGTCAGGTTCGGTCGCCACGGGCTGGCTGGCAAAGCCGAAGTCAAACAGGGTCTGGTAGAGCAAAATGCCGGCATGATCGCCGGTAAACGGTCTGCCGGTGGCATTGGCGCCATGCATTCCGGGCGCCAGCCCGACCACCAGCAGCCGTGCCGCCGGATCACCAAAAGACGGCACCGGCCGGGCGTAATAGTCGGGATGCTGCGTGCGGACCTCGGCCAGAAACCCGGCCAGCCGCTCGCAGCGGGTGCATGCGGGGCTGAATTTCACTTACGATATATTTTAGAAAAATAATGCAACTTATTGTAATTAATTATTTTCCATTGCAATTGCTTCCACCGCGCTGTCATACATGAGGCGCGTCCAGCGTTCTGCCGGCATGAATTCCCAGGCCCATTTTTCGTCGTATTCGGCCGTGGGTCTGGCGGCCACGACCTCGTCCGAGGTTTTGCCCTGCGCCACCAGCGCACGAATCCGCTGATTTACCGTGTCCAGCATGCTGCGGAATTGCTGCAGGCCTTCCCGATCGCTGACCGGCCCGTGCCCGGGGATGATGACCGTGTCTGCGTTGACCCGCGCCAGTGTCGCGTCTATGGCTGCCAGCATCCCATCGGCGGTGCCACCGGCACTGATATCCACCACCGGGTATAGGCCATTAAAGAAGTTGTCGCCCATGTGCACCACATTGGCTTCAGTAAAATAGATGATCGCATCGCCATCGGTGTGCGCGGGACGCTTGACGTGCTCGGCGCGAATGGTCTGGCCGTTGAGGTGAAAGCTGATCTGGTTGTCGAAGGTCACCACCGGCAAGGCGATTTTAGGTGATGCCTTGGTAACCCCGTTGGTGAGCCGGGACACCTGGTCCACTGCCATACGCGCGCGCACATTGTCATGCGCCACGATCAGTGCGCCCTGCTCGGCAAAAAACTGGTTGCCGCCGGTGTGATCAAAATGCCAGTGGGTGTTCAGCACCATATCCACCGGCTGGTCGGTTACCGTGGCAATTGCTGCGGCAATTTTCTCCGCCACCGGGGGCATGTCATCGTCGACAATCAGCACTCCATCTGCACCACTGGACAGCGCGATATTGCCGCCAACACCCATGACGACATGCAGGCCGTCGGCAATTTTCTCTACCCGCGCCGCGTCCGGGACGGCGAATTGCGCCTGCGCAGTGCCGGCGGCCATGCACAGCAAAGCAACAAAGGAAGGTTTAGCGAGCTTCATGGTAATTCTCGTGAACGTCAGGAACAGGCCGTGAACCATAGCACGGTCAAGGCTGCCAACAGAGCACCTCCCGCCGGTCCGGCATTGCTGGTATGGTTTGAGCTGCCATGTTGATGATGCGCATGCATATATTTCGGATAACCGTCGCTTTGCTGCTGAGCGCCGCTCTGTTTGCCGTGCAAACGGCTGCGGCCCGGGAAACCACAGCGTTGCTGCTGCAGATCGATTCGGCCATTGGCCCTGCGTCGGCCGACTACATAGTCAGCGGTATCGCCAGCGCCGAGAGCGGTGGTTACGGTCTGCTGATTATTGAGATGGACACGCCGGGCGGACTCGACTCTGCCATGCGCGACATTATTAAGGCGATACTCAGATCCGATGTTCCGGTCGTCACTTATGTGTCGCCGGGCGGGTCGCGAGCCGCCAGCGCCGGAACCTATATTCTGTATGCCAGTCACGTGGCTGCCATGCATCCGGTCAGCAACCTGGGCGCGGCGACGCCGGTGCAGATCGGTGGCGCGCCCTCAATGCCGGATTTGCCAGAGCAGCAGGACGACAAAGGCGCACAGGATAGTGCGGACGGTGCCGCTGAACCTGCGGAGAAACCGGCGCCGCAGACGGCGCCGACGGATCCCATGAAGGCCAAGATGGTCAACGACGCCGTCGCCTATATAAAGGGCCTGGCAAAACAGCGCGGGCGCAACGCCGAATGGGCTGAACAGGCAGTTCGCGAGGCCGTCAGCCTGACCGCAGATGAAGCTCTCGAGCTAAATGTTATTGACGTGATGGCCCCTAACCTTCCGGACCTGCTTGCGGCTATTGACGGTCGCGAAGTAGAAGTGAACGGTGAGACCCGGGTGCTGCAAACGGCGGGCATGGATACCGAATTGCTCGAACCCGACTGGCGCACCCGGTTGCTACTTATCATTACCGACCCCAGCGTGGCTTACCTGCTGATGCTGGTGGGCATCTACGGTTTGCTGCTGGAAGGCTATAACCCGGGCGCACTGGTGCCCGGCGTCATCGGTGGCATTTGCCTGTTGCTCGCCTTGTTTGCATTCCAGGTGCTGCCGGTCAATTACGCTGGTCTTGCGCTGATGTTGCTGGGTGTCGCATTGATGATAGCGGAAGGCTTTGTGCCCAGTTTCGGAATACTCGGGATCGGCGGCCTGGCAGCCTTCGTGTTCGGTTCTATCATTCTGATGGACAGTGATGTGCCCGGCTACAGCATATCCATTGGGCTGATTGCCGGTGTGGCAACGGTAGCGGGCATGCTGGTACTGGGGCTGATCTACATGTTGATGCGCGCGCGCAGTCGGCCTGTGGTCAGTGGCCGCGAGGGCATGATCGGTCATACCGCTGAAGCGCTGGAGGATTTCGAGCAGCGCGGCAGTGTGCTGCTGGATGGTGAACGCTGGACGGCGGAATCGCAAAGCGGCCCGGTGGTTAAAGGCCAGTTGCTGCGGGTCGCAGCGATCAACGGGCTGGTGGTGCAAGTCAGAAAATCAGACGACCGGTAACGGCCGGTCAGGAGAACAGAACATGATGACCTTACCTCTTTTTCTGGTTGGTGCGGTGGTATTGCTGCTGATCAGTTCGATCAAGATCCTCAATGAATACGAGCGCGGCGTGGTGTTTTTGCTTGGCCGTTTTCAACGCGTCAAAGGCCCCGGTATCATCATTGTTATCCCGGTCATCCAGCAGATGATCCGCACCGATCTGCGGGTTATCACCATGGACGTACCGACCCAGGATGTGATTTCCCGCGATAACGTATCTGTCAAGGTCAACGCCGTGGTGTATTTCCGGATTATTGATCCGGAACGTGCAATTATTCAGGTCGCCAATGTGTTCGAGGCAACCAGCCAGCTGGCGCAAACCACCCTGCGTTCGGTGCTCGGTCAGCACGAGCTGGATGAAATGCTCTCGGAACGCGAGAAACTTAACAGCGATATCCAGGCCATTCTTGACCGGCAAACCGATGCCTGGGGTATTAAAGTTTCGTCGGTGGAAATCAAGCACGTTGACCTGAACGAGTCCATGATTCGCGCCATCGCGGCACAGGCAGAAGCCGAACGTTCCCGGCGCGCCAAGATCATTCACGCCGAAGGTGAAAAACAGGCGGCCGAAATGCTGTCGGAAGCTGCCAAAACCCTGTCTTCGCAGGGTCAGGCGCTGCAGCTGCGCTACCTGCAAACCCTGACGGAGATCGCGGATGAAACCAGCAACACGATCGTGTTCCCGCTGCCGCTGGACGTGATCACGCCGTTCCTGCAGGCGGCTGAAAACCTTAACAAGAAGCTCGGTGCCGACGCCCCGCCTAATCCGCCCGGCGCTTGACCTGCTGCCAGCGTTGCTCCAGTTCGTCGAGGCTGAAATCCTGCCAGTCTGAGCCTTCGGCTGCCAGGTCGCTTTCCATGGCATTGAAGCGTGCAACGAACTTGCGATTGGCATGCCGCAGCGCCTGTTCCGGGTCTACCTGCAGATGCCGCGCCAGGTTGGTAACGGCCAGCAGCAGGTCGCCGACTTCTTCACGGATATTATCGCGGTCATCGGCCTGACAGGCCTGTTGCAGCTCCCCCAGTTCTTCGGCAATTTTGGCGTAGACCTGCTCGGCACTGGCCCAGTCAAAACCGACCCTGGCAGCACGCTTGGACGTTTTGGTCGCCAGGGTCAGTGCCGGCAGATTGGGCGTCAGGTTGCCCAGTGCCCCGGCGGTATTTTTACCGGCAGCCTGCCGCTCGGCTTGCTTATGGGCTTCCCACGCCTGATGTTGTTCTGCGGCAGTACC
This sequence comes from uncultured Chromatiaceae bacterium, assembly GCA_964350425.1. Taxonomy (GTDB): domain Bacteria; phylum Pseudomonadota; class Gammaproteobacteria; order Steroidobacterales. The sequence continues at coordinate 8,473 of CAYGKB010000039.1, forward strand.
GGCTGACTCGCCGGCAAACACATGCGGATGACGGCGAATCAGTTTGGCCGCGATGGTGCCGGCGACCTCGTTAAAATCAAACAGGTTCTGCTCATGTGCCATCTGTGCGTGAAACACTACCTGCAATAGCAGATCGCCGAGTTCCTCGCGCAGATCAGCATAGTCTTCGCGTTCGATCGCATCCGCGACTTCGTAGGCTTCTTCAATGGTGTAAGGCGCAATACTGGCGAAGTCCTGCTCGATATCCCATGGACAGCCACCTTGCGGGTCCCGCAACTTCGCCATGATTTTCAGCAGTTCATCGATTTCGGCCACAGCCATGCTCCTCGTGCTGGCGTTTAGTTGCGCCCCAGCGGGTTGTCGGTTTCGCCGCGCAGCGCGGCAATGAACTGACCGATCATTAATGCGGTCGCGCCCCAGATGCGGTGTCCCTGAAAATGAAATTCATACATTTTCAGGGTGATGCCGTCGCGCTCACGATGCACAGGAATGCGATTGTCACCATTCAGCAGAAATTTCAGCGGCACTTCGAAAACGCCCGCAACTTCGCGGGGATCGCAGCGTGCAACAAATGCAGGATCATAGAACCCCACCACCGGGAGCACGGCATAGCCGGTAATAATAGGTTGGGCGGCCAGGTAACCGACGACTGTCACCTGCCGCGGCGCCAGGCCGATTTCTTCCTCGGCTTCCCGCAGCGCCGTGCTCTCGAGCGTCGCGTCGCAGGATTCCGCAACGCCGCCGGGAAACGCGACCTGACCAGGGTGATCGGTGACGGCGTGCGTGCGTTCGGTCAGCAGCATATGCAGTTCGCCCTGCCTTTCGGTCAGGCCGAGCAACACGCCCGCAGGACGGAACGGCGTTTTGAACCAGGCGTTAAGCACCGCGGGTTGCAGCGCAGCCGTTGCGTCGCCCGCTACATCGGCCGGTATGCGGCTGGCGGCGAAGCTTTCGATGATATGGCGCCGCATTGCCGCGGCGCCATCAGGCAGGTTTTCAGTGGCCGACATCAGCCCTTAATGCCACCCTTGGTCAGTTCCGCGGCATCCAGCAAACGGTCGAGCTCGGCGTCGGACAAATCAGTCTGCTCTTTGGCCACGTCGCGGATCGGGCGGCCTTCTTTATAGGCCTGTTTGGCGATCGCCGCGCCCTTCTCATAGCCGATGATGCTGTTTAAGGCGGTAACCAGAATGGGGTTTTTGTCGAGCGCCTCGTTGAGCTTGTCCTGATTCACGGTAAACCCGGCGATGGCACTGTCACCCAGCACGACCGCGCCGTTACCGAGAATTTCCGCACTCTGAATCAGGTTATAGGCAACCACCGGCAGTGTAACGTTCAGTTGAAAGTTGCCGGCCTGCCCGGCGGCCACAATCGTTGCGTCGTTGCCGATGACCTGCATGCTGACCATAGCCAGTGCTTCCGGTATTACCGGGTTCACTTTGCCCGGCATGATACTGCTGCCTGGCTGCAATGCCGGCAGGGCAATCTCGCCCAGGCCTGCCAGCGGACCGCTGTTCATCCAGCGCAGATCGTTGGCGATCTTGGTAATCGATACGGCCACGGTGCGCAGCTGGCCGGACAATTCCACCGCGGCGTCCACGCTCGCCAGACCTTCGAATTTGTTACGTCCGCTGCTGAAATTAATGCCGGTTTGCTCGGACAACAAAGTGGCGACTTTTGCGCCGAACTTGGGATGGGCGTTGATTCCGGTACCCACGGCCGTGCCGCCCTGCGCCAGTTGAGTCAGGCGCGGCATGCAGGCATTGATGCGGTCAATGCCATGAGAAATCTGACTGGCCCATGCGCCCAGCTCCTGACCGATGGTAACGGGCATCGCATCCATCAGATGCGTGCGGCCGGTTTTAACGTTGTCAGCCGTTGCCGCAGCTTTGGTTTCGATCGTCGTCAGCAGTTTGTTGAGACCCGGCAGCAGTATTTCCTGTACCGTCAGCGCGGCACTCACGTGCAGCGCAGTCGGGATCACATCATTACTGCTCTGCCCCATGTTGACATCATCATTCGGGTGCACTTTGCTGCCCAGCTTTTCGGTTGCCAGGCGCGCGATGACTTCGTTGGAATTCATATTGGAGCTGGTGCCGGAGCCGGTCTGAAACACGTCAACGGGAAAGTGCGCGTCATGCCGGCCGTCGGCTACCTCCAGGGCAGCCGCCTGAATGGCCATGGCCGTTTTGGTGGGCATCAGCCCCAGTTCAGCGTTGGCGCCGGCGGTGGCCCATTTGATCAGCCCCAGGGCGCGAATAAAGTTGCGCGGCATGGTCAGCCCGCTGATCGGAAAATTATTGACTGCCCGCTGGGTCTGGGCGCCCCACAGCGCGTTTTCCGGAACGCGTAATTCGCCCATGCTGTCGGATTCGATGCGGTAGCCGTCACTGCTCATTCAGGTGCTCTCATGTAGTGTATGATTCGGGCCGCAAGTATAGGTGCTTTTGGTTTTATTGGCATGAAAAACCCCCAACTCAACGCGATTTCCCCCCTTGATGGCCGCTATGCCGGAAAAGTCGGCGGGTTGCGTGATCTGTTTAGCGAACAGGGGCTGATTTACCATCGTACGCTGGTGGAAGTCCGCTGGGTGCAGTATCTGGCTGCTCATTCGGGCATTGATGATTTCGGTCCGCTCGCGCCGCCCGTAAACGATTTTCTGGACAAGCTGCTGGCAGACTTTGATCGCGAGTCCGCGCAGAAGGTCAAGGATATTGAAAGTACTACTAACCACGACGTCAAGGCGGTGGAGTACTATCTGTCGCAGAGTTTTGGTGAAGACGCTGATCTGGGCAAAATCCGGCCTTTCCTGCACTTTGCCTGCACTTCTGAAGACATCAACAACACCGCATATGCCCTGATGCTGCGGCGCGGGCGTGACGAAGTCATGCTGCCGTCGCTGCGCAAGGTGCTTGCCAGGCTGGGCGAACTCGCGCGTGCTACTGCTGCGGTGCCGATGCTGTCGCGCACCCATGGCCAGACCGCCAGCCCGACAACACTGGGCAAGGAAATTGCCAACGTTATTTACCGGCTCGACCGGCAAATGCGGTTGTATGCGGCGGTGCCGCCGCTGGCCAAGATGAATGGCGCGGTAGGCAATTTCAATGCCCACACCGTGGCCTATCCTGATGTGGACTGGAACACGGCCGGCCGGGAATTTATCGAATCGCTCGGCCTGATCTGGAACCCTTACACCACGCAAATTGAACCGCATGACTGGGTCGCCGAATATTGCGACGCGCTGGCGCGTATCAATACCGTGCTGATCGATTTTTCCCGCGATATCTGGGCTTATATTTCGCTTGGCTATTTCAGTCAGCGCAAGGTTGCTAACGAAGTCGGTTCATCCACCATGCCGCACAAGGTCAATCCCATCGACTTCGAGAATGCCGAAGGCAATCTGGGCATTGCCAATGCTTTGCTCGGGCATTTTTCTGCCAAGCTGCCGATCTCCCGATGGCAACGCGATCTGACCGATTCCACCGTGCAGCGCAATCTTGGCGTAGCGCTCGGGCATACCCAGCTGGCCTGCGATTCCCTGCTCAAGGGTCTGGGCAAATTGTCGCCGAACGAAGCCATTATTGCCGCTGACCTGAACGACCGCTGGGAAGTGCTGGCCGAGCCGATACAGACAGTGATGCGCCGCTATGGCATTGCCGATGCCTATGAACAGCTCAAAGAACTGACCCGTGGTGAACAGATCGATGCTGCGGCCATGGCTGCTTTTGTTGACGGCCTGGACATCCCGGCCGAGGCCAAACAGCGCCTGCGCGAACTGACGCCGGCCGCTTACACCGGCCTGGCAGCACAACTGGCACGCGATATCGAGCAATACCTCGGCAAGTAGCCGGCGCGCTGCTGTTATTGTCAAATTCCCCGTCCGGCAAGGCTTCTGCGTCGGACCCCCTGCCCCAAAGCGTGACGCGTTTGGACGCGTGCACGCGACACCCCTACCTAAAATATCAGTCCCAGATTGACCGTTTGCGGCCACTGCCGCGCAGCTATCGACAACCGGGACCTGAGATCGCATGAGTGAAGGACTGCTCGAAACCGAACGCCGTATCGTCACTTCCGCCGA